>JBBDRW010000158.1:0-19504 GCA_040905265.1 Balneolaceae bacterium
GATTTGAAGTGTGAGCTTTTGTTACGCTCACTCGATGCCCGGTTTTGGAAGGCAAGCTGGATATGGTGGTCGGAGGATGGCCGTAGTTGCCGGAGCAGTGCTCCGGCGGTTCAAGTCCTGCCACCCGTGCTAGTGAACAGAGAACGTAGAATTGGACTGAACATACTGATGAAAAAAATTAAAGAATTTATCGAAGGAGTCCAGAAAGAGTTTAAGAAGGTGACCTGGCCGACTCAGCAAGAGTTAATAGACAACACAATCATTGTTGTCGTTTTTACGATTGTCATTTCTGCATTCATATTCGCTGTAGATCAGGTTTACAGTACAATTTTAGATGTGATATATCAATGACATCCGAGAACAGTTACGACTGGTATGTAGTTCGCTGCTTCTCCAGTCATGAAAAAAAAGTGAAAGAGTTTCTGGACCGAGAGGTGGTTGATCAAGGGCTTGAGGATAAAATCAAAAGTATTCTGATTCCTACAGAGACAGTGGTCGAGATTCGATCCGGTAAGAAGAGAACCCGTGAAAAGAATTTCTTTCCCGGTTATATACTCGTCGAAACTATTTATGATGAAGAGGTAAATAACCTGATACAGAGTGCACCTTCCTGCCTCGGATTCCTGAAAGGTGGCAAAAACGATGTCATCCCTACCCCTCTGAAGAAATCGGAGGTCGACCGGATCCTCGGTCGGGTTTACGATAATCAGGAGATGCTTGAAGAGGGGGGAGTTGTCGATATCCCTTACAATGAAGGAGATCTTGTGAAGGTTATTGACGGGCCTTTTAAAGACTTTGACGGTACGGTTCAAGAAGTGAATACCGATAAACTGAAGCTTCGGGTACTTGTGAGCATTTTTGGTCGCAAGACTCCAGTTGAGGTAGATGTTAACCAGGTTGAACCCGCTGCCTGAGATAGATGCAAAGTGAGCTATTACGCGTGAACTAACAGAATCACGAATCACCAATTGATTCTTTATGGCAAAAAAAGTAGAAAAGGTGCTAAAGCTTCAGATTGTTGGGGGGCAGGCGAACCCTGCTCCGCCGGTCGGCCCTGCATTGGGACAGGCCGGGATCAACATTATGGAGTTTTGTAAAGCATTTAACGCGCAGACCCAGGAAAAATCTGGTACGATTATTCCGGTTGAGATTACAGTGTTTGCGGACAAATCGTTTTCCTTTAAAACGAAGACCCCGCCTGCAGCTGTACTCTTGAAAAAAGCCGCAAAAATCAAATCAGGTTCGGGTGAACCCAACCGTAACAAGGTCGGGAAAGTTACCTGGGCGCAGTGTAAGGAGATCGCAGAGGAGAAGATGGAGGATTTAAATGCATCCGACGTTGAAAACGCTGCAGAAATGATTGCCGGAACTGCCCGAAGCATGGGTCTGAGAGTAATCCGAGATAAATAACAGGATTTATAATCATGGCAAAGCGAGGTAAAAAATACCAACAGGCCGAAGAACTGATCGATCGAAATATCGAATATACTATCGAAGAGGCGTGTGATCTTGTAAAAAAGACTTCACTTATGAAGTTTGACTCTTCTGTAGATATGGATCTCCATCTCGGTGTAGATCCGCGACATGCCGATCAGATGGTGCGTGGTACAGTTGCACTTCCACACGGTACAGGTAAATCTGTCCGGGTACTTGCTCTCGTCAATGAGAACAAACAGGAAGAAGCAGTGAATGCCGGCGCCGATCATGTAGGTCTGGATGAGTATATCACCAAGATTGAAGAGGGGTGGGCTGAAGTAGATGTGATCATAGCCACACCGGATGTTATGGGTAAAATCGGCAAGCTTGGACGGGTCTTGGGCCCCAGAGGTTTAATGCCGAATCCGAAAAGTGGTACCGTTACCAATGATGTTGAAGCAGCTGTCAAAGAGTTCAAGGCGGGGAAAGTTGATTTTCGCGTTGACAAATTTGGCATTCTTCATACTTCAATTGGCAAGGCAAGTTTTGACGCGAAGGAACTGATAGAGAATGCTCAGGCATTTCTGCATACAGTCAATAAACTTCGTCCGTCATCTGCCAAAGGTCACTACATCCGAAGTGCATATATGAGCTCTACCATGGGTCCCAGTATCCCTGTAAGCCGCTCATCAATTGTATCTATTTAAAGTAAACAGGAACCGACGATGCCAACATTAGCAGAAAAAAAGGCAGTTGTTGAAGATATCACTGAACATCTCAACAGTGCAGAGGCACTGTACATCACCGATTATAAGGGGATGTCTGTTGCCGAGATCAATGATCTGAGATCAAAATTCAGAGAAAACCAGGTTCGTTTCAAAGTTTTCAAAAATACGCTGATCAAGCGTGCGATGGATGAAGTGGGAGGGTATGAAGACCTCTATCCCCATCTTGAAAATCAGAACGGATTTGCATTTATCGATGAAGATCTTGGTGCTCCGGCGAAGGTGCTTCAAGCCTATATAAAGGAGCATAACAAGCCGAAGTTTAAGGCTGCACTGGTTCAGGGTGACTACTATACAGAAAAACAGCTCGATGCTCTTGCTTCCATGAAGTCCAGGGAAGAGATTATCGGGGATATATTGGGACTGCTTATGGCTCCTGTCAGCAATATTGTTGGCGGCCTGCAAGCCCAAGGTTCTGCGATAGCCGGAGCCCTTCAGACAATTGCCGAAAAAGGCGAAAATTAATCATTCACACGACACGATTTTAATCATATAAATTGACCAACGGAGAATAAATCATGGCTGACGTTAAAGACTTAGCTGAACAACTGGTTAACCTTACAATCAAAGAAGCAAACGAACTGGCTAAAGTACTTGAAGAAGAGTACGACATCAAACCTGCTGCAGCAGCTGTTGCAGTTGCCGGCGGTGCTGCCGGTGGTGACAACGGTGCCGCAGAAGAGCAGACAGAGTTCGATGTGGTACTGAAAAGTGCAGGCGCCAAAAAGATCGCGGTGATCAAGGAAGTTCGAGGTATTACCGGATTGGGACTGAAAGAGGCCAAAGAACTGGTTGACGGTGCTCCCAATACGATCAAGGAAGGTGTTGCAAAGGAAGAAGCAGAACAGATCAAGGAAAAGCTCGAAGAAGCCGGTGGAGAAGTAGAACTGAAGTAAACATTCCGGTTTGCACAATTAGTCATAGCCAATACCGTTTTCGGTATTGGCTATTGGCGTCTACATCATCGCTAATTTGGGGCCACGTTCCCATTTCTATCCAGCCAATTCATACGGCTGCTGACATCTGTCATTACTTTTAACCTAAAGGAGAGCATCCTTTTGAGTACTACTATGGAGAAAATTCCGTTTACCGAAAGACTCACATTCGGCCGCACAAAACAAGTAATTGACTATCCCGATTTCCTCGACATCCAGCTTGCTTCATTCGAGTATTTTACTCAGCTGGATATTGCCCCGCAGGATCGAAAAAATCAAGGATTGCAACGAATTTTCAATGAGAATTTCCCCATTGTGGATTCGAGAGAGACCCATATTCTGGAGTTTCTCTATTATGCGGTTGATACGCCGAAATATAATATTATTGAGTGCCAGGAGCGCGGCCTGACCTATGCGGTCCCGCTGAAGGCAAAACTTCGCCTCTCTACGGTTGATGAAGGTGATGAGGCTTCGGAGACGATTGAACAGGAAGTATTTCTGGGAGATCTCCCCTGGATGACGGACAGAGGAACGTTTGTTATCAATGGAGCGGAGCGTGTCATTGTCAGCCAGCTGCACCGTTCTCCCGGCGTCTTTTTCGGGCAGTCGGTCCATCCGAACGGAACCCAGTTATACTCAGCCAGAGTGATTCCCTTCAAAGGTTCCTGGATTGAATTTACAACCGATATCCGGGATGTTCTTTGGGCCTATATCGACCGGAAGAAAAAAGTTCCGGCATCGACATTGCTGCGGGCACTCGGTTATGGGTCTGATCTGGAAATTCTATCTCTGTTCGACCTTTCGGAAGAGTTGAAATTCTCAACCAAAAAGAGTTACAAAAGTAACCTGGTCGATCGCAGACTTGCAACAGATATTGCTGTTGAAGAGAGTGAGGAGATAGTTGATGATGAGACCGGGGAAGTGACAGAAGCACTAAACAGGCGGGTTGTCCTTGAGCGGGATCATATTCTTACAGAAGATGACTACGGTCTGTTGAAAGAGGCTGGAGTGGAGAAGGTGCTGGTTCAGAAAATCTCTACGGAAGAGTCTGAACGGTCCGTGATGATGAATACTCTTCGGAAAGACTCGACTCACGATGAGGTTTCAGCGTTGGGGGAGGTCTATCAGCAGATTCGAACCGGAGAGATGCCGGACCCTGAAACAGCTCGTTCCGTTCTGGAACGGCTCTTCTTTAGTGACAAGAAGTATGATCTGGGTGAAGTGGGCCGTTATCGACTGAACAAGCGGCTGAAGCTGGGCGATGAAAACGATCTTCGATATCTGACCAAAGAGGATATTGTATCGATCATTAAAGAGGTAATCCGTCTCAAAAACATGAAATCGCAGGTGGATGATATCGATCACCTGAGTAACCGAAGGGTTCGTACAGTTGGTGAGCAACTTGGCCAGCAGTTTGCGATCGGCCTTGCCCGGATGGCCAGAACGATTCGGGAGAGAATGAACTCTCGAGATGCAGAGCAGCTTACACCACAGGATCTGGTGAATGCGCGGACGATTTCCAGTGTCATCAATACTTTTTTCGGGACAAACCAGCTCTCCCAGTTCATGGATCAGACGAACCCGATTGCAGAACTTACGCACAAGCGTCGTATGTCTGCTTTGGGTCCTGGCGGCCTTACAAGAGAACGAGCCGGATTTGAGGTTCGTGATGTCCACTATACCCATTATGGGCGTCTCTGTCCGATTGAAACTCCGGAGGGTCCAAATATTGGCCTGATCTCTTCCCTATGTATTCATGCAAAGGTCAATGATTTCGGATTTATTGAAACTCCGTACCGCAAAGTGAAAGATGGTGTTGTTACAGACAATGTGGACTATCTGGCCGCAGAACAGGAAGATGAAACAATTATTGCGCAAGCGAATGCTCCTCTCAGAAAGGATTCTACATTTGCCAATGACGCCATATTTTCCAGATTCAGAGACAGTAATGTCGGCCTGGCAAAACCGGACGAAATCGAGTACATGGATGTTGCGACTAACCAGATTACATCTCTGGCGGCAGCATTGATTCCATTTATCGAACACGATGATGCCAACCGGGCATTGATGGGATCCAACATGCAGCGTCAGGCCGTGCCTCTGTTGCGGCCGGAATCTCCCTATGTGGGAACCGGTTTGGAGCACAGAGCAGCCAAAGATTCCCGGGCAATCATCACGGCGGAAGGGAAAGGAAAAGTTGTTTATGTAAGCGGAACCGAGATTCGGGTTAAATATGATCGGGATGAACTCCAGCAACTCTGCTATTTTGATGAAGGGGTTAAATCCTACAGGCTTCAAAAATTTGAGCGAAGCAATCAGGATACTACGATCAATCAGAGGCCGGTCGTTAACGTTGGCGACAAGGTGAAACGTGGCGATACTCTGGCAGACGGATGTTCAACTCAGAACGGTGAACTTGCGCTCGGCCGAAACATGCTGATTGCATTTATGCCCTGGAGAGGATATAACTTTGAGGATGCGATCGTTGTAAGTGAACGGATCGTGCAGGAAGATGTCTATACCTCTATTCATATCCAGGAATTTGAGCAGCAGGTCAGGGATACGAAACGAGGTGAAGAGGAACTGACCAGAGAAATTCCAAACGTAAGTGAAGAGGCAACCCGCAACCTGGACGAACAGGGAATCATCCGGATCGGTGCCAAGGTCAATCCCGGCGATATTCTGGTTGGCAAGATTACTCCGAAAGGTGAGACCGATCCGACGCCTGAAGAAAAATTGCTACGTGCTATCTTCGGAGATAAAGCCGGTGACGTGAAGGATGCTTCGTTGAAAACACCTCCTGGAGTATCGGGTACTGTTATCAACACCAAGCTTTTCAGCCGAAAGCGGGATGAGCAGATCTCCCGCAAGGAGGAGAAGAAGATGGTGGAAGCGGAGAATGAACGTCACAAGAGTCTGCTCGCGGACCTGAACAGCAAATGGGCCGACCGGATGTATGGGCTATTGAGAGACAAGACCTCACCAGGTGTTTATAACTTTAGCGGCCATGAACTGATCCCGAAGGGGGAGAAGTACAAGAAATCAGTTTTTGAGCAGCTTGACCCGATCGATATCAATGAAAATATTGACTGGGCAACCGATGAAAACCTTGTAGAGCATGTAAAACTGCTCTTTAAAAACTACCGGGTAGATCGTCGTAAAATCGATTCAGAGGCGAAACGCCGGAAGTACCAGATTCAGGTCGGGGATGAACTGCCGCCGGGAATTATTCAGAAGGCGAAGATATACGTTGCCAAAAAGCGCAAGCTTCAGGTTGGTGACAAGATGGCCGGACGGCATGGAAACAAAGGGGTGATCGCGAAAGTGGTTCCGGTTGAGGATATGCCCTATATGGAAGATGGTACGCCAGTCGATATTCTTCTGAATCCGCTCGGTGTACCTTCCCGGATGAACCTGGGACAAATTTATGAGACTATTCTTGGCTGGGCTGCCAGCAAGCTTGGCGTCAAATTTGCATCCCCGATTTTTGACGGTGCATCGTATGACCAGGTTCAGGAGCAGTTGGAGAGTGCAGGGTTGCCGAAAGATGGACGGGTTCGGTTGTACGACGGAAAGAGTGGCAAGATGTTCGACCAGAAAACTACGGTTGGATATATGTATATGCTCAAGCTGAACCACCTGGTTGAAGATAAAATGCATGCCCGGTCTATTGGCCCCTACTCGCTGATTACCCAACAGCCGTTGGGTGGTAAGGCTCAGTTTGGTGGACAGAGGCTTGGTGAGATGGAAGTTTGGGCTCTCTACGCATATGGTGCATCAAGCATCCTGAAAGAGATGCTGACTGTCAAGAGTGATGATGTGAAAGGCAGATCAAAAGTCTATGAAGCGATCGTGAAAGGTGAGAACCTGCCCGATGGCGATGTCCCGGAATCGTTCAAGGTGTTGCTGCGTGAGCTGATGGGACTCGGTCTTGAAATTCATATCGACTAATTTCGTTAATCAAATTTAATCGGAGGTAAACCCTTGCCGTCAACGAAAACATTAACAGTTACCAAGGACTTTGACAAGATTGGTATTTCACTGGCTTCCGCAGAAACCATTCTTTCGCGGTCACACGGTGAAGTTCTGACACCTGAAACGATTAATTACAGGACGTTCAAGCCTGAGATGGACGGACTGTTCTGTGAAAAGATCTTTGGGCCTGTCAAGGATTATGAATGTCATTGCGGAAAGTATAAGAGAATCCGGTACAAAGGGATTATCTGTGACCGATGTGGTGTTGAAGTGACCCGAAAAGCGGTCCGCCGTGAGCGCATGGGTCATATCACACTGACGGTACCTGTTGTACATATCTGGTATTTTAAATCTCTTCCGAACAAGATTGCCTATCTGCTCGGACTCTCCTCCAAGAATCTGGAACGGATTGTCTATTATGAAACCTTCGTCGTGACCAATCCGGGACTTGCCCGTGATCTCGGTTACAAGAAGGGGGATCTGATCAGTGAAGAGGAGAAATTTGATATCTATGATCAGCTTCCGGAAGATCATTTTGAACTGGAAAATGATGATGAGGACAAATTCATCGTAAAAGAAGGTGCGGATGCGATAGAAGCTCTTCTGATGAATATGGACATGGATGAGATTGCATTTCGTCTTCGGGAGGAGGTTCGAAACGAAACCTCCCAGATGCGAAAGAAGAAAAAACTGAAGCGTCTTCAGGTTATTGAATCCTTCCGTGCCGCTAACAAACATACAGAGAACCGGCCCGAGTGGATGATACAGCGTGTCATCCCAGTCATTCCACCGGAACTGCGGCCTTTGGTCCCCCTGGAGGGTGGTCGGTTTGCTACTTCTGATCTGAATGACCTCTATCGGCGGGTCATTATTCGGAATAACCGTCTGAAACGTCTGATTGATATCAAAGCACCGGATGTGATTCTCCGGAATGAAAAGCGGATGTTGCAGGAAGCTGTTGACTCTCTCTATGATAACTCCCGGAAATCCAACGCCGTCCGGAACAACAACCGACCGTTAAAATCTCTGAGCGATATGCTCAAAGGGAAAAGCGGCCGGTTCCGTCAGAATCTTCTCGGAAAGCGTGTCGATTATTCCGGTCGTTCCGTAATTGTTGTCGGCCCGGAACTCAAAATGCATGAGTGCGGCCTTCCGAAAGAGATGGCTGTGGAGCTTTACAAGCCATTTGTGATTCGAAGGCTTATTGAGCGGGGGTATGTAAAGACTGTAAAGAGTGCGAAAAAGGTGGTGGACCGCCGGGATCAGGTCGTTTGGGAAGTACTTGAGAATGTGATCGACGGCCACCCGGTGATGTTGAACCGTGCACCAACTCTCCACAGGCTTGGAATTCAGGCCTATCAGCCCGTATTGATTGAAGACAAGGCAATCCGGTTACATCCGCTCTCCTGTACTGCATTTAATGCTGACTTTGACGGTGACCAGATGGCTGTTCACCTTCCGCTTAGCCATGATGCGGTACTTGAGGCTTCGATACTCATGCTCGGCTCTCACAATATTTTGAGCCCTGCAAGTGGCGGCCCGGTTGCGGTTCCGTCACAGGATATGGTCCTGGGGATCTACTATCTTACAAAGATGGCTAACGGCAAACGCGGAGAAGGAAAAACGTTTTCCAGTACAGACGAAGTGTTGGTCGCCTTTGACCAGGATATCATTGATACCCATGCGAAGATTAACGTCCGCGTACCGGTAACCAATGATGAGGGTGAAATCGTACATGAGATCATCAAGACTACGACCGGCCGTGTTCTCTTCAATGAAATTGTGCCTGAAGAGCTTCCGTTTTTCAACAAGACACTTGGGAAAAAAGAGCTCAGAGGGATTATCGGAGAAATTCACGCTGTAGTTGGTACAAGAAAAACGGCGGAATTTCTCGATAAGATGAAACAGGTCGGATTTGAACGTGCTACCACGGGTGGACTCTCTTTCAGCCTTGAGGATATTATTATCCCGAAGGCAAAGCAGGAGCTGATTGATAAGGCACATCGTGAAGTCTCCGAGATTCAGGAGCGGTATGAGATGGGATTCATTACCGACAACGAACGGTATAATCAGGTTATTGACAAGTGGACGAGTACTACGAACCGGGTATCCGAGACTCTTTTCCAGAGCCTTGCAGATAACCTTGACGGATTCAACCCGGTCTATATGATGGCTGATTCCGGTGCACGGGGCTCGAAGGAGCAGATCCGGCAGCTGGGGGGTATGCGGGGATTGATGGCAAAACCCCAGAAGAGCTCCCTGCAACAGGGGAATGAGGTAATTGAGAATCCGATTCTCTCAAGTTTCCGAGAGGGTTTGACCGTTCTGGAATACTTTATTTCCACTCACGGTGCCCGGAAAGGGCTGGCGGATACAGCTTTAAAAACGGCAGATGCCGGATATCTGACCCGTAGACTTGTGGATGTATCTCAGGATATCATTATCAACGAGTTTGACTGTGGTACTTTGCGGGGTATCAAAATGCAGGCACTCAAGGATAACGAGGATATCATTGAGAGGCTGGAAGACAGGATTCTGGGTCGTGTCTCTATGCATGAGATCTATGATCCCATTTCCGATAACCTGATTTGTGAATCGAACCAGCTGATCGATGAGACGGTTGCTCAGAAGATTGCGGAGACTTCGATCGAAGAGGTGGAGATCCGTTCGGTACTTACCTGTGAAACCGAGCGCGGAGTATGTGCCAAATGCTACGGCCGCGATCTGGCCCGAAATACCATGGTCCAGGTAGGTGAAGCTGTGGGTGTTATTGCGGCACAATCTATCGGTGAACCGGGTACTCAGTTGACACTCCGAACCTTCCACGTTGGAGGAACGGCTTCACGGCTTGAAGCGGATTCCCAGCACAAGGCCAAATTCGAAGGTAAAGTCGAATTTGAAAATGTACGTGTTGTCGAATATGATGACGGCGAAGAGATGCATCATGTCGTACTCAGCCGGGCCGGTGAAATCAAACTGGTCGATGACGATGGCAAGATCCTCTCAACGTATAACGTACCGTACGGTTCGGAACTGTTGGTGGAAGAGGGCGAAAAAGTACCGAAGGGGATCCCTCTCTGCAAGTGGGACCCTTACAATGCCTTGATTTTCAGTGAGATTGACGGTGTTGTTGAGTACAAAGATATTCTCGAAGAGGTGACGTATACGGCTGATACAGATTCGCAAACCGGCCACAGAGAGAAGGTTATCATCGATTCCAAGGATCGTACTCTGATTCCGACACTTGTCGTGAAGGGTGAGGATGACCGAATCCGTGAAAGTACACTTCCGATCGAGACTCATATCTCTGTCGACGACGGTGAGAAGGTTCAGGCGGGACAGGTGTTGGCAAAGATTCCGCGCGCCGCATCCAAATCGAAGGATATTACAGCCGGCCTTCCAAGAATTACAGAACTGTTCGAGGCGCGGTCGCCAAATGAACCTGCTGCCGTCACTGAAATTGACGGTATTGTGAGAATGGGTGGCCGAAAGCGTGGTTCTCAGGAAGTCATTGTTGAGAGCAAGGACGGAACAGATGAGAAAAAGTATCTGATCTCACTTTCAAAGCATATCCTGGTACAGGAAAATGACTTTGTGAGAGCGGGACAATCACTATCCGATGGTACCATACCGGCTCAGGATATTCTCAATATTCTCGGCCCGTTTGCAGTTCAGAGTTACCTGGTGAATGAGATCCAGGAGGTCTATCGGCTTCAGGGTGTGAAGATCAATGACAAACACATTGAAGTGATTGTCCGCACAATGATGCAGAAAGTAGAAGTAACCGACCCGGGAGATACCATGTATCTGGAAGGGGATAAGGTAGATCGGTTTGAACTCAACAACCGGAATGATGAACTGATCGGCAAATTTGTCGTTACAGATCCAGGGGATAGTGAACTGAAACCGGGAGCTATTCTGGACAGGCGTCAGGTTCGTGAATTGAATAACGACCTGATCAAGGATGGTAAGGAGGAATTGCAAACCCGTGAAGCAGAACCGGCTATTTCCAAACCGATTCTATTGGGAATTACCCGTGCAGCACTCAGTACTGAGAGCTGGCTTTCGGCAGCATCCTTTCAGGAGACAACGAAGGTTCTGACCCAGGCGTCGATCGAAGCGAAGAAAGACTTCCTGAGAGGGCTGAAAGAGAACGTCGTTGTCGGGCACAAAGTACCGGCAGGTACGGGTCTGCGGGAATACGACGATATTATCGTGGGTTCCAAAGCAGAGATGGAGGAAGGAGACGAAGAGGTTCAAAAAGTCTTCGAAGCACTGGGTGCGGACGAATCCGAAAAGAAGGATGATGAGTAATCGCTCCTGATTCGGAGATTCTCTAAATGATATAAAAAGCCCCATTCAGAATTCTGAATGGGGCTTTTTTAATATCACTCTGGCCTTGATCTTGACAAAAAAGCCTGGTTTTTCAAAGCCTCTACATAGAAAGAGGCTCTATGTCGAATCTCTAATCTTCAGTCGTGACGGAACTCCTGTATCCGGTCACGAACAGATTCAGGGGTAAAACAATATCAATTACCCTTTTCAATATTGTCGAGTAGATCTTCCGCTTCCCGAATCAGATCATCGGCTCTCTGTTTGGCATCTTCAACTACTTCGTTCCCCTTCTTTTTGGCATCCGATACCATCGACTTCCGCTCCACCCTGAGTTCTTGAATTAAGGCACTCAGATCATCCTTGTATTTGCTCATTCGATAAGAGAGCATATCACGGGTATTTCGGCCTTTGTCTGGTGCAAATAGCAGTGCGATTCCGGCACCGATAATGCCGCCGCCAATCAGTCCTAATGTAAAGTTTCGTGTCGTTTTACTCATAAGGTGTCCTGTCTTTAGATGATGGATGCAATCTATATTTCCTGCCTTAAGAACAATGTATAACTCCCAATTCGTTCAGTGAGCCAGTAGTGAATGGATTGGAGGCTCATATCAAACGGTTTAAAAGGCTGCTACAAGGTCAGAGCTAAAATTGTTATATTGGGATGGCAGATATATGATTGCGTTGATTACCAAATAGTTGTCTGTACGGTGTTTCATTGAACCTGATCAGCAACCAACTGGTGTTTATCTCTAACGTATAAAATACATCAAACCATACAAAGGGTAAAATAGGTGACTCATGAATTGGAAAAAAGATGATTCGTCTGTCTGCCTGTTTGTACCAGAGAAACTTTAAAAACCTGATATAGATTATGAAATTTTTTGTTGACACTGCAGATTTGAATGAAATAGAGGAAGCACATGACCTTGGAGTACTCGATGGGGTAACAACCAACCCGAGCCTCTGCAACAAAGTGGGTGTGAGTGATTTTGAAGGCCACATCGCAAAAATTTGTAAGATTGTGGAAGGGGATGTTTCCGCTGAAGTGGTCTCCACCGAGTATACTGATATTTTATCAGAGGGGCGAAAGCTTGCAAAAATTGCTGATAACGTTGTTGTAAAGGTTCCGTTGATCAAGGATGGAATCAAAGCGATCAAAACGTTTAGTGATGAGGGGATCCGTACAAATTGCACGCTCTGTTTCTCTGCGACACAAGCTCTGTTGGCAGCGAAAGCAGGCGCAAGTTATATATCTCCGTTTATTGGGCGCCTGGATGATATCTCCCATGATGGTATGGACCTGATTGCGGATATTGTCACTATATATGAGAATTACGGTTTTGAAACTGAAGTTCTCGCAGCGAGTATCCGGCATCCGATGCATGTACTTGAAGCAGCCAGGATGGGGGCGGATGTAGCAACCATGCCATTGAGTGTGATCGTCAGCCTGTTGAATCACCCGTTGACGGACAATGGTCTTGCAAAATTCCTGAGCGATTGGGATGAATTGCAGGAAAAGATTGGCAATAAGTAAGTCTTGCGGGCTTTATGGGGTAGTAGCCGGGCCGATCAAATCTTCTGCAATTTTTGCAGAAGAGAGGACGCCCGGCAGCCCGGCTCCCGGGTGGGTACCTGCTCCGACAAAATATAAATTCTCAACATCTTCACTTCTGTTGTGTGGCCGAAACCAGGCTGATTGTGTCAATAGTGGTTCGACGGAGAATGCTGACCCCTTGAAACTGTTTAGAGTATTCTGGAAGTGATCAGGGCCGATGGTATGTTCAACCACGATATGATTTCGTACGTTCGGCAGATAGTTTTCTTCCAGATAGCCCAGGATTTTATCTCTGTATCGGGGCGTCTCTTTTTCCCAGTCTGTACCGGAGTCGAGATGGGGTACAGGTGAGAGTACATAGAAGCTTTCGCAGCCTTCAGGTGCCAGTGAGGGATCCGTCAGGGTTGGCATGTGAAGGTAGAGTGAAAAATCCTCAGAGAGGTGCTTCTTGTGAAAGATATCATCGAGCAACCCCCGGTATCGCGCGCCGAGCAAAATATTGTGATGTGCCAGGCCTGAATTCCTGTAGAGCCGGTTCGTTCCGAAGTAGATGACAAACAGGGACATGCTATATTTCATCCGGTCTATTTTTTTGTCTGTGTACTTCTTCCGGTGAGCTCTGGGAATCAACTGTTTATATGTAAAGGCAACATCTGCATTTGAAATGACGATATCCGCTTCGAATGAACGGCCATCTTTTAGACGGATACCGGTGGCCTTTCTATTTTTAATGAGAATCTCGTCAACTTCAGCATCTGTTTCGAGTACCCCACCCTGTTCCTGAATCAGTTGGGTAAGGCCGTTCACAATGGATTTGGTTCCGCCAAGTGCATAGTGTACACCCCACTCCCGTTCCAGATAATGGATCATGGCATAGATGGAAGTCGTATCAAACGGATTTCCCCCAACCAGCAGAGGGTGGAAAGAGAAACATCGTCGCAAAAATTCATTTTCTATAAAACCGGAGACATAGTTATAGACTGATTTGTACGACTGCAATTTTATAAGATCCGGAGCTACCCTGACCATATCCCAGAAGGAGAGAAATGGTTTGTCGGCAAGATCCACAAACCCCTTTTCGAAAATCGCTTTGGTTGAAGCGATGAACTTCTCATACCCGGTTATGTCCGCCGGGTTAATTTTCCCGATCTCCTGACGTATAAAGTCATGATCGCCATTATAATCAAATGGAGTCCCTTTCCGGTCAAAAATACGATAAAAAGGGTCGCAAGGTGTGAATGTGATATACTCTTCTCTTCGTTTGCCTGCCCTGGCGAAGAGTTCATCAAACATAAACGGAGCTGTAATTACGGTTGGCCCTCCGTCAAAAGAAAACCCGTCAATCTCATAGTGATAAGCCCTTCCTCCATGTTTGTCTCTTTTTTCAAACAGGGTTACATCATGTCCCTGCGAGAGTAAACGGGAAGCTGCTGATAACCCGCCAAACCCGCTGCCAATGATGATGATCTTCTTTTTCAATGCCCGACTGTAGTGAGAGAATCAGTTGTCAGCCTGTTTTACAAAGCCTGAAATTCCTCTCTGTTCCAATTGCCGCATCTCTTCATATGCGCTTTCTGTATCTGAATAGTGGCCATAATAGACACGATATACAGACTGACCTCCTAAAGGCACCTCTTCAACCCTGGCTCCGTCTATTGTATTTGCAACCCGTGCAGCCAACTCAGCAGTGTCAAATGATGCAATCTGTATCGTGAATGTCTCCTGGCTGCTCGCAGTGACCGATGTTATCGGGCGGTCGCCTTCTTCCAGCAGATAGAGTGTTACTTCCGCAGTGCCGGAACCGATCATATCAATCTCTCTGGCTGCTCGCCTGGAAAGGTCGATAATTCGGTTGCCTACATACGGCCCCCGGTCGTTGATCCGGACATGTACCTCTCTGCTGTTTCCCTGGTTGACAACTCGCACCAGCGTGTTAAAGGGAAGCGTTCGATGGGCTGCTGTCAGTGCCTCCATATCGTACGTTTCACCATTTGCTGTGGCCCGGCCGTGAAAGTTGGGGCCATACCAGCTGGCAACTCCCTGTTCCAGTACCGATCCAGGGCGGTATTCCCTGGTCTCGACACCCTGAAGTGCGATACCACAAGAATTCAAAAACAAAAAAAGACCGGCGGCAAGCCACGTAGCTGCCGCCGGAAATTGGTGATCGGACATCGGTTTAAGCAGAGATCGGAATTAGTTTTGTGGCATGATAATATGGGTTTCGACCCGTCGGTTCTGGATACAACCCGGGGTGTTCGAATCCTGCTCATTATCCGAACACTGTACAGGCGCCTTCCCAAGGCCTCTTCGTTGGACCCGGTTGCTCTCTACTCCGTTCTCTATATAAAATCCGGCAACAGAGTTGGCTCGCCTCAAACTTAGTCTCATATTGTATGGGTCACCGCCAACATGGTCTGTGAAGGCATCAACCCGTACTGTCGCTCCGTCCGGTAACTGCAGAATCCGGTCTACATTCTGAGAGAGGAGTTGCCGGGCGGCAGATGTTAACTGGTCACTGTCATAGTCGAAGTGAACAGGTTGCAGCCCGCTGATTAGAGTCGCCTGTTCGATCATAACGCCAGACTCCATTTTCTCTTCCAGTTCCTGAATTCGTGACTCAAACGAGTCCATTCGTTCACTGTGCTGGTCCTCTACGCGATCCAGCCGTTCATTTACGCTCGCAATCAGACGTTCCTGCTCCGAGATTCGGCGCTCGGATTCCTCCTGAGCACGTTGGAGGGAGGTGAGTTCAGACTGTACGGCAGTTCGATCGTAAGAGATCCAATCCATATGTTTCCGTTCCGGAGAACCCAGCCGGAATGTGAGGCCCACTTTGATCATGCTGTAATTGCTGCCGCCGTTTCTTGGCGAGAGATCCGGATACCCATCAATCCTGGGGGTAAAGAAGCGTTGCAAGTCATATTCAACAAACAGATCTGTAGAAGATCCGATTTTAAACTTGGAACCTGCGCCTACATTGTGCATCATCGCAAACTGGGGAAACTCCATATCGTCTGCTCCGGTAATGTCAGAAACTGAAAAGTGCGACATTCCGAATCCCCAGAAGCTGTAGATATTGATATTATCAGAAAATGAATCAATTTCGAACAGCCGTAGCAGATTCACATTTGCCCGGAGATTTGTAGTCAGTAAACTGGAGTTATAGGTTAGGTCGCCAGGATTATCTCCGTCCGAGAGTGAGCTGTAACCGATGTTCAGTTGTGTATTCACATAAGGTGAAAAACTGTATCGGAGACCAGCGCCAATGGCAGGGTTAAGAAAATCTGAATTGACACCTGAGGAGCCGAAAAAGATACCTGACGCACGGTCATTCCTCGTTATGGAATTTCCGATATAAGCGTCAAAACTCCATCTGTTCACCTCTTCCGACTGGCTGGCATCGGGTGCAGAAGAATCCTGTGCCTGTAATTGGCTGAGTCCTGCTATAAAAATGAGTAATAAAAGGATTGTAAACGTATTTTTCATGGTAGCTCCCTTTTTTTCTTATTATGTATGTTTATTTTTGTGAGATGCAGATCCGAATACTGGTTAACGAATGCTAGTATATATTTGATTGACCAGTTAATTTGTGTCGAATCAACTTACACAACATCGCATGGTTGACACGACACCAGTCTTGAATACCCTGGCAGTTTTCATTTTTCAGGAAGAATGTATCCCGTAGATTACTATAAATCATTTCTCGCCGGGAACGTTCATTTTCACGTAATACTATTTACAGCAGAGAAGGGTTGAACGTATCCTGTTATTTGTATTAACCATAGTCGTCCCGTATTGTTCCTGAAGAGTTGCTGGCGGGATCATTGAGTACAACCGATCCATTCGATTATCATGAGCCGGAGAGCGGATTTGAACCGCCGACCTACGCTTTACGAGAGCGTTGCTCTACCCCTGAGCTACTCCGGCAAAAATCAAATATACCAATTCCCCGATTGGTTTGGCAAGCACATTCGTTGTAAATTCGTCCCTTCTGAACAGCCAAGCAAAAAGCGTATGACGTTGACAATCGGTATTATTGTTGTGACTACTGCATTCTCACTCTTTGCTCTCTACGTACAGCCAAAGTTCATGGAGTGGGGTATGCTGAGACCCTACCGAACGGTTCGGGAGAAGCGCTGGCATGAGTTACTCACATCCGGTTTTCTGCATGCCAATATTGGCCATCTGCTGGTCAATATGTTTGTCCTCTTTTTCTTCGGGTCTGTTCTGGAACAGACTCTGACCCCGGTCTATTATCTTACTCTATACTTCAGCGGGATACTCATATCGGCACTTCCCTCCCTGATCAAGTTCAGAGAAGATCCCGGATATGCAACAATCGGAGCTTCCGGTGCCGTCGAGAGTGTACTGTTTGCATTTATCCTTCTTTATCCGGCCGAGGAGCTCATACTGATTCTATTTCCGATACCGATTCCGGCGTGGCTTTTCGGCCTTCTTTTTCTCGGATACAGCATCTACGAAAGC
This sequence comes from Balneolaceae bacterium, assembly GCA_040905265.1. Classification (GTDB taxonomy): domain Bacteria; phylum Bacteroidota; class Rhodothermia; order Balneolales; family Balneolaceae; genus JBBDRW01. Next base: position 17,487 of record JBBDRW010000158.1, read on the forward strand.
AAGCGGAGGAGAGGCAGAGTTAACCACGAGGCACATATCGCAGGAGCACTCTGGGGAGTCCTCTACCTCTTGTTGTTTTTACCGGGTAGCCTGGATCATTTTTTATCAGCTTTTGGCTGGTAGTGGCGGCGGCAGAATATTCAACCTCAAACCTGTCATCCCCTCGTGACAATCGTCTAAGTCCGATAAACTCCTAGCCGTTATTTTTTCGGAAGCTTTTCATGAAAGCAACCAGAGCTTCGACACTCTCTTTCGGGCAGGCATTATAGATACTAGCCCTGATCCCTCCCACACTCCGATGCCCTTTCAGGGCGACCAGATTATTGGAAGCAGCCTCCTTCAGGAAGGCGGATTCAAGTGATTCATCCTGGATCCGGAATGTGACATTCATGCGGGATCTGGACTCTTTTTCTGCTGTGCCACGATAGAAATCATCCCGGTCAATCTCAGAGTAAAGCAGGTCAGCTTTCTCTTTGTTAAACGTTTCAAACCAGGAGATTCCACCCTTTGCTTCAATCCATTCAAGTACATAGTTGACCATGTACACGGCAAATACCGGTGGGGTATTGAAAAGTTTTTCGATATGTGTCTGATAATTAAGAATCGTCGGTATCGGTTCTGATCGCTGATTCTTTTTCAGAAATTCATCCTTGATCATGACAACCGTAACTCCGGCCGGGCCGATGTTCTTCTGAGCGCCGGCATAGATGATTCCGTAACGGTCCAGGTCGATGGGACGCGAGAGGAAATCAGACGAGGCATCGCAGACAAGCGGTACTCCGTTACTTTCGGGCTCTGCGTGATACTGAGTACCGAAGATTGTATTGTTTGATGTGAAGTGAAGATAGGTGGACGAATCTGACACATCGAATTCACCCTTTCCGGGTACACGTGTAAAGTTCATGTCGGCGCTGGTATAAGGGACTTCGACATTGCCGAAAAACTTTGCTTCCTTAATCGCTTTGGTTGACCAGGAGCCGGTGTTCAGGTAACTGGCTGTCCGCCCTTCATTCAGGAAATTGAACGGAATCGTTAAAAACTGCGTACTTGCTCCTCCGGTAAGGAAGAGTACATGCCAGTCGTCCCCTGCACCGAGTATGGATCGGAGCCGTTTGACTGCCTGTTCATGGATCTCGGTATACTCCGGGCTTCGGTGGCTCATCTCAATAATGGAGCTACCCTTTCCGCGGTACTCGAGGAGTTCTGATTGTACTTTTTCAAGAACGTCAACCGGAAGTATTGCCGGCCCTGCACTAAAGTTGTGTACTCTATTCATTGGTTTAGAAAGTATGAATGATTAATCCTGATCGTAATTTTGGTTCAAACCAGGTGGATTTCGGCGGCATGAGCTTTCCCTGGTCTGATACATCAACAAGCTCTTCAATCGCTGTGGGATACATACTGATTGCCAGATCCGCTTTCCCACTGTCAACAAGTTTCTCCAGCTCTCCGGTCCCACGAATTCCGCCAACAAAGTCAATATTTGAGTCAGTTCTCGGGTTTTCAATCCCAAAGATTCCGGATAGTATATGCTTTTGCAGACGGGTTACATCAAGTTCCTCTACAGCATCGCTGTTATCGCCTTCAGGTAGAGTAAGTCCGTGCCATTTGCCGTTAAAGTAGAGTGATACGTCACCCTTAGAGACAGGTGAGGCCGGCGCCTGGTCCGTAAGTGGAAAAGAGTTCGTTAACGCTTTCATCTGGCTCTCTGATACCGACCGAATGATTCGGTTATAGGCAAGAATCTTCATCTGATCGAGAGGAAAGAGAACGGCAGGGAAGTAATCATATTCTGCTTCACCCGGAGCGGTTTGGTTCTCCTTTCGCAGAATCTCTGCAACCCGGGAAGCACTTTTGCAACGGTGGTGTCCATCAGCTACATAGAGAGCCGGGATCCGGGTAAATGCTTCGACGACAGATACCGGTGCCTGTATGCTCCAGATTCTGTGCCAAACCCCGTCATCAGCCTGAAATTCAATCCTTGGAGCTGAACCGGCCATCGTCTTATCCATAAGGGC
>JBBDRW010000159.1:0-3203 GCA_040905265.1 Balneolaceae bacterium
GTGATAGTGGTCAAAGACACTGTTTCCGGTCCTCTTCCCGACCGTATCCGAAAGTTCATCCCTGCTCGCACTCTTTACCCGGTTCACCGACCCGAACCGCCGGAGGAGCTCTTCCGCCCGTTTTGTACCGACACCCGGTATGGACGTCAACTCCGTCTTCAGAGTACGATTCGCTCTTTTTTTCTTGTGAAAGGTGACCGCGAAGCGGTGCGCCTCATCCCTGGCTCGCTGCAGGAGCTTGAGAGCAGGAGACGTCTTCGGGATCATCACAGCATCCATGCGTGATGGCAGAAAAACCTCCTCCAGCCTCTTTGCAAGGCCTGCAATCTCACACTCACCCTCAAACCCGATCGACCGAAGCGCCTCAACCGCGGCACTCAGCTGCCCTTTACCGCCATCAATCAGGATCAGGTCAGGAATCTGCTGTTTCTCCTGTTTTACCCGTTTGTACCTCCTGCCAACTACCTCTTTCATCGATGCAAAATCGTCCGCTCCCTCAACGGAGCGGATATGAAATTTTTTGTATTCGCTCTTTCTGGGCTGGGCATCCACAAAGGTGACCATCGAGGCGACCGTATCCGTACCCTGCATGTTGGAGATGTCAAAACATTCGATCCTCCTCGGCAGCCGCTCCAGCTTCAGAAACCTCTTCAGGTCCTGAACCGACTGCGGAATCCGATCCTTCTCCGCCTTCATCTTCTCCCGCTGCCTCTCTCCGAGAATCAGAGTGGCGTTCGACTGCGCCATCCGGATCAGCTGCCTCTTCTCCCCGATCTTCGGTTCATGGACGGGAACCCTTGAACCGTGCTCCTGCCAGAGATACTCCAGCAGCGCATCCGGTTCGGGAAGGTCGTCACTTACATACACTTCGTCTGGAATGGCACCTGCCCCCGAAAGCCGGTACCCCGTATAGTAATCCTCAATAAAGGACTGAAGCATCTCTCCCCTCTCCCGTCCGGAGATATTTTTCAGGAACCGATGGAACTTGCCGATCAGCTTTCCTTCACGGATTTTAAAGAGCACACCACACGCCTCCCCCATCTCTTCATCCACAGAGAGCGCAAAAAGATCCCGATTCACCTGTTTCTCGGCAACCATTTTCATCTTGCTGTTGTATTTCTCGAGTGCTTCAACAGAATCCCGGATACGGGCAGCCGATTCATACTCAAGGGCATCCGCCGCGATCCTCATCTCCTCCTTCAACTCCCTGATCAGCTCCTCGGTCTTTCCGCCGAGCATCCGCTCTACCTGAGACATCGTCTCTTTGTAGAGCTCCGGGTCCAGATCTCCGGAACAGCTGCCGAGATAGTCATCAAAACAGGAACCCCACCGGGGTGTCCCCCTGGTCGGATCCACCGTTTTCGGCGAGACAGCACAGGTACAGAGCTGAAATGTATGACGGATGGTCTCAAGCATACGCCTCATCAGGCCGACATGGTCATACGGCCCGAAGTACTTACTGCCGTCCCGCAGAACCATCCGGGTAGGAAAAACCTGGGGCCGCTCCCCCTTTGTCATGCAGATATAGGGGTAGGACTTGTCATCCCGGTACATGATGTTATAGCGCGGGTGGTGCTGCTTGATCAGGTTGTTCTCCAGGATCAGAGCTTCCGCTTCAGAATCGGTGACGATCACCTCCAGGTCGGCAATCTTTGAAATCATCAGGCGGATCCGCCCTTCCTGTGTCCCGGACTCCCGAAAATAGGATTTCACACGCGTACGCAGCCGTTTTGCCTTTCCGACATAGAGAAGCTGCCCTTCACTGTCCCGATACAGATAGACACCGGGAGCCTGCGGAAGATGATCTACTTTATCCTGAAGTGAGTTTTGTGACATCCGTTCGTACCTTACCTTTGGCAGGCTGAAGTTTCAGGCCCTCCGGCGTTCACCCGGGTTTACCAATCGTCAACAACCGTTTGAAGAACGACCCAGGCCTTTGAGATGATTCAAACAATAAAATATACAAACTGGAGGCTTTGAGAAACCAGGATTTTTGGTCAAGATCGAGGCCAGAGGGCTCATTTTTTGCACGCGTTAGCGATTTTAAAACCGCAGCAAAACAGTGATCGTAAAGAGATGAACAAAAAAGAGAACATAAAACAGACCCGTACATCCCCGGATATCGGGATACTCCACGAAGATGATCAGATACTGGTCATCAACAAGCCAGCCGGCCTTCTCTCCCAGGAGGATCATACGGGAGACCCCGACCTGTTAACCCTCTGCAAAGAGTACCTGCAGAGAGAGTCCGGCAACTCTTCGGAGCCGTTTCTGGGGCTTGTCCAGCGTATTGACCGGCCGGTAAGCGGCCTAATGGTACTTGCCAAAACGCGGGGGGCGGCAGCCGAACTCTCCCGGCTGATGCGGAACGGCGCCATTCAGAAATTCTACCTTGCAGTCGTGGAGGGGACGCCTCCGCCCAACGGAGTCCTGGTCCACCATCTGCTGAAATCGGCCGAATTACCGATCGTCACGGTTGTTCCGGAAGGAAACCGGGATGCGAAACGGGCGGAACTCCACTTCGTCCGGCTGGGGGTTGACCCCGCATCGGGCCACTCCCTTGTCCGGATCAGACTGGTCACAGGCCGGAAACACCAGATACGGGCACAGTTTTCAGAAGCGGGCTATCCGCTGGCCGGCGATACCCGCTACGGCGGCCTGGCATTGACAGAGAACCGTATCGCCCTCCATGCCGCTGAACTGCGTTTCCCGCATCCGGCAGGCGGAGAGCAGGTTCGTTACCGCTCAGAACCGGAGCCAATCTATCCCTGGAGCTGTTTCTGAGTTCGATTTCCGATTGGCAAGAGACTAGTATCCTGTCAGTCATGCGATGCGGGAAAAGATCGAGGCTTGGCCCCGCAAGAGTATGGTTGACACGACACTACTATCGTATCAGCCGGCAGGCTCTCCGATCAGGCCGAGGTTGATCACCTCCACATTCTTCAATTCGCCATCCACGATATCGAAGCGGACCATGGTCCGGCAGACCTGAAATCCCTGTTTTCCGGCGGCACCGGGGTTGATAAAGAGCATATTGCCGAGTTCCGGATCACGGGCAATCTTGAGAATATGAGAGTGGCCGCAGATAAAGATATCCGGTGTATGCCGGTTGATCTCTTCACGGATCGGAATACAGTAGCGGCCCGGCATACCCCCGATGTGAGTCATCCAGATCTTCACCCCCTCCCGTTCGAATCTCTGAT
>JBBDRW010000160.1:0-19285 GCA_040905265.1 Balneolaceae bacterium
GTAGTAGATCAACAGCGCCAGGATGACGACCAGGAAAATCCAGAGAGTCAGTGCGACCCGGTTGATGCGGTTCGCTTTTGCCGTTTCATACCAGGTTCGCGGGCGAACCCCCTGAAGAAGGAAGGTGGAGACGGCCGCGAGATTCACGCAGATGATATTGGTCAGGAGGAGCAGAAAGGCGTAAAACGCCAGTTCAAACTGCATGTCCCCGATCAGCAGACCAGCCGTAACCAGTGGCGGAAGTAGGGCGACGGCAACCATCACCCCGATAACAGCGGCGGACATACCCACTGTGTAGGCAAGTACCCCGGCAGCTCCGGAGGCGAGGGCCAGGGAGATATCGGAGAGATGTACCTCTGTCCGGCTGGCAATCTGGTAGACATCTATATCAATGCCCATCAAAAATCCGATCACGATGGAGATGAGGAGTGCAACCAGCAGCCCTGCAACGTTGGTTTTCAGAGAGGTCCATGCCAGCTTGAAATCTGCCAGCGTTGTAGAGAGCGCCAGGCCGACGTTTGGGCCGAGCAGCGGGGCGATGACCATCGCACCGATCACGACGGCCGTATTGTCCCGGAGAATTCCGAGAGCTGCTACGATGGTGGAGAGAACAACCATCGCCATGTAAATTTTGGAGAGTACGACCGCATCCGAAATCTTCGTATAGAGTTCCTCCCTGCTAACCCGAACTCCCTGCAGGGGCTTCTCCCATGGCTGCCGGGGGGCCTCCTCACTCTCTTCCTCCTCCGGTTCTTCTCTCTCCATTCGGGGGAGTGTCGCCTCCACTTCAAACATTACGAGACGGTATTTTTGTTCATCCGACCCAAGTAACTGTTCTACCCGGTCGAGAAACTGTTCGGTATTGGAGGACTCTACCAGTGCTTTCAGCTGGTAACCGGATGTCTCTGAGTGCTGTTGCCAGTAGTGCGACACACTCTCCTCTTCAAGGAGTTTTTCAAAAGCCTCCCTGCTCTCATTGTGGACGACCAGTTCGATTTGTCTCAGAGATGGCATATCTGTTACTGACCGGTTTCGTTCGTTATGAAGTACTTTGTTGAAATATGGCGTATGGCCGCTTTTTTAGAGGCAGTGGCTCTGTCTCCAGAAGGAATTGGCAGTTCTGAAGAACCGAAACGGCCGTCAACGGCTCCAATGAACAAGTACCTCCGATAAGATCACAAAGATCAAAGTAACAACAAAACCCATTTACTCATGCCGGACTGCGTCGGCGGCCTCTACCTTAGAGGCGCGAACGGCGGGGTACCAGCTGGCAGCCAGGCAGAGGAGCATGCTTCCTGCAAGAATAATGGCCACATCTATCGGAGCCACCATAACCGGATACGCGTCCAGGATAAAAGCGGAAGAGAGTTTCAGAAGGCCATATTCATGCTGCAGCCAGGTAAGCAGCAGCCCGAGTGCCCCCCCGAGTCCGCAGCCGATTATCCCGATATAGAATCCCTGAAGCCGGAAGATTTTTTTAATCGACGCCGGAGACATACCCATCGAGATCAGGATTCCGATATCCCGCCGTTTCTGTATCACAATCATCGTCAGGGAACCGACAATGTTGAGTACGGCAACAATCACAATAATGATCAGGATAAAGAAGGAGCCCCACTTTTCAAGGTACATTACATCGTAGAGTGGTTTCTGGAGGTCGTACCAGGTCGAAATGTGGTAGTCGGGGCCAAGTTCTTGCTGCAGTTGCTGTTTGATGATATGAGCCCTGTCGGTATCCTCCAGTTTCAGGTCCAGCCCGCTGATCTGATTACGAGCATTGAAAAGCCGCTGTGCAGCCAGCAAGTCGATATAGACCAGGTCTGTATTCATGATCTGCTGCATAGAGTAACTGCCGCGCAGGGAGAAGCGGTTGCTTCTCGGGATGGAGAACTGTGTGAGTGCACGGCGCATTCCGGACGCGCTGATGAGTGCGACCTCGTCATTTACAGAGAGCCGGTAACGGTTCTTCAGGTACTCACTCAACACAAGTCCGGGACGCTGGTTTTGAACGGTAAAATCGAACCGCCCGGTGCGGATATTCGCCTCCAGATCGTTGATTTCGAGAAAACTCTCCCGGTCGATTCCCCGGACGGTGACCACCTCGTTCCTGTCATCCTGGTAGGCGAGCATGCTTCTTCCCTCCAGGTATGGGGTCAGCGCAATCACTTCGGAGTATTCGCCGACCCTCCCGATCAGGCCGGGGTCATACTCCAGGGTTGCAGCTTCGGCCGACTCGATCCGGATGTCCGGGTCAAAATCGAGAAGAATTCCCCGAATTACATCATAAAAGCCGTTAAAGACCGAGAGGACTACAATGAGCAGGGCTGTGCCGATCGTAACACCGGTAATGCTGACAAATGTCAGGATCGAGAGCAGAGAGACTTCCTTGCCCGAAAAGAGATATCGTTTTGAGATGAAGGAAATTGGATTCACGTGATCTTGCTCTGAGGTCGTAAAAAGTCGATTTTGATCTGGATATTGGATTTCAGTTGTGCGTTATTAGTTAGAGGCGCAGCTGTATCCCCCAAACCGGTACAGTGAATTCAGGCTCCGGCAAAATATAATGAAAAAACTGTGGCACATTCTGTAACTCTCAACGTTGATGAAGTGCGTTCCATATCTGATGGTTCTCACGGCGACCCGTTTTCTCTGTTGGGCCTTCACCATCTGGACGTGGACGGGAAGATGAAATGGATACTTCGCACGTTCCAGCCCCATGCCGAATCGGTAACAGTCATCCCGTCCAGCGGTAAAAAGTCGGAGATGAACCGGATAACGGACGACGGACTCTTTGAAGTTGTTTTTCCCCGTCGAAAGAAGCGTTTCCAGTACCGGTTGGAGATCGATCCCAGGGAGGGGAAGACGTACGAAATTGAGGATCCCTATCAGTTTGGTACTCTCTTGAGCGACTTCGACTTGCAGCTCTGGGGGGAGGGGACGCATCGTCACGCTTTTCGCTGGATGGGGGCGCATCTCCGGGAAGCCGACGGGGTTACGGGAGCCCACTTCGTTGTGTCTGCTCCCAATGCCTGGAGAGTCAGTGTAATCGGCTCTTTTAACAACTGGGACGGCCGGGTTCACGGGATGCGGAAACATCCTGCACAGGGAATCTGGGAGATATTTATACCGGGGATCTCTGCGGGAGACTCTTACAAGTTTGAAATTCAGTCCGACCTGGCCGATGCACCTCTGAAGAAAGCGGACCCCTACGCATTTTATGCCGAGCAGAGGCCCGGTACAGCATCTATCGTCTGGAAGAGCGGCTATACTTGGAACGACCGTGACTGGATGCAGCAGCGGGAAGAGATCCAGGAGAATGACAAACCACTTTCGGTCTATGAGATTCATCCCGGCTCCTGGAAACGGAAACCGGATGAGGAGCCCGGCTTCCTCTCCTACCGGGAGCTGGCGGAAGAGCTGGTCCCTTATCTGCAGGAGATGGGGTTTACGCATGTGGAGCTGATGCCGGTTGCCGAACATCCGTACGACCCATCCTGGGGGTATCAAATTACAGGCTATTACGCTCCAACCAGCCGTTTCGGGAATCCGGATGATTTCAAATTTTTTGTCGACAAATGCCACCAGGCCGGAATCGGGGTCTTTCTTGACTGGGTACCGGCTCACTTTACCAAAGATGATCATGGCCTGCGCCGATTTGACGGTTCCGCCCTGTACGAACATGAGGATCCCAGGAAGGGTGAACACCGGGACTGGGGAACCCTGATTTTTAATTTCAGCCGTTCGGAAGTGATGAATTTTCTTATTTCCAATGCAGTCTATTGGTTTGAAGAGTATCATATAGACGGCCTCCGGGTTGATGCGGTCGCTTCGATGATCTATCTGGATTACTCCCGCAAAGAGGGGGATTGGGAGCCCAACCAGTATGGCGGGCGAGAGAATCTGGAGGCGCTTCACTTTTTGCGTCGCTTCAACGAAGTGGTTCACGGATACTTTCCCGGGGTTCTCACGATGGCAGAGGAGTCGACCTCCTGGCAGGGAGTCTCCCGGCCGGTTCATGAAGGGGGGCTTGGATTTGACTGCAAGTGGAATATGGGGTGGATGAACGATACACTGGTCTATATGTCCAAAGATCCGGTTCACAGGAAGTATCATCAGGGCCAGCTCACTTTCTCCATGATCTATGCGTTTTCAGAAAATTTCATACTTCCGCTCTCGCACGATGAAGTGGTTCACCAAAAGCAGTCGCTTCTCAGCAAGATGCCGGGAGACGATTGGCAGAAGTTTGCAAACCTGAGGCTGCTCTATACGTACATGTATGCACACCCCGGCAAGAAGCTGCTTTTTATGGGATCTGAATTCGGGCAGTGGGAAGAGTGGACGGAGAAAAAGTCGATTGACTGGCACCTTCTGCAGTGGGATACCCACAAGGGAGTTCAACGGCTGGTTCGTGACCTGAACAGCCTCTACCGGGAGGAGCTGGCGATGCATCAGGTCGATTTTCGGTGGCAGGGTTTTGAATGGATCGATGCCAGTGATGCAGACAATTCGGTGATCTCATTCAGCCGCCGGGCGAAAGACCCGAATGATTTTCTGGTCTTCATCTTCAACTTCACTCCAACGGTGCGTCACAATTACAGAATAGGGGTTCCGAAAGCAGGCAGTTACCAGATTCTGCTGAACAGTGATTCGGAATTTTATCACGGCAGCAATGTCGGACAGGCGTGGGCAGAGGCAGGCGGAGAAGGGCTGCATGGACAGCCTGTACATATTGACGTATCACTTCCACCACTGGCCGGCCTGATACTGAAGCCCTCCTGACGGGTTGTCGCCAAATTGGTTATCTTCCTGGGGATATACACATCTACTTGGCTTGATACGCAATGGCGGGCGAATTCTGTGTATGCAGTCTTGATCCCTGAAATGAGATGGATAAAGTTTTGTGGAATTCAACGGTTTGGGACAGAGGTAAAGGAGGCAATGAAAAATCCTGGTTTTTCATTGCCTCCGTAACGTGTTACCAGAAGTGAGGTATAATAGCAGATGAGTATTCAGCAGTTCAAGGTTCATGACTCGGTCCGATGGGTTGATACGGACAGGGGGAAGGTATGAGGTTTCCAAGGTCGGGAGGTACGCTGGTTCATCCCACCTCCTTTCCCTCCAGGTACGGGATGGGCGATTTTGGCCCGGAAGCAAAACAGTTTATCGACTTCCTGGAGGAAACCGGGCAGTCGATCTGGCAGATGCTCCCTTTGAGTCCGGTAGGATATGGCTATTCTCCCTATACCGGGTATTCGGCGTTTGCCGGAAGCCCCTACCTGATCAGCCTGGATACTCTCCGGGAGCAAGGGCTTCTTGAGGCAGAAGAGGTCCGGAAGGCTGAGCTGCCGCTGACTGTATCAGCCGATTTCGAGCGCGCATTTCCTGTAAAGGATGAGCTGCTTCGCCGTGCCTCCGAACGATTTTTTCAGGATCAGGACTCTGTTTCCGGGAAGAAGTTTGCTGAATTCCGGAAGAACAACCACTATTGGCTGGAGGATTACGCTCTTTTCATGGCCTGTTACGGCCTGAATGGTCACCGCCCCTGGTATCAGTGGAGTGAAGGTCTGGTTCGCAGGAAGAGATCGGCGCTTGCAGAGGTCAAAAAGCGGAATCCGGAGGAGATCCGGCACCAGGAGTGGATGCAGTTCGAATTCTTCCGACAGTGGATGGATTTGCGGAGGTATGCAAACAGCAAGGGAATCCGGGTGGTGGGAGATATCCCGATTTTTGTGGACCACAACAGTGCAGATGTCTGGGCACACCAGGGATTTTTTGAAGTGGATGAACAGGGGAACCGGATACGGGTTGCAGGTGTTCCTCCGGACTATTTCAGCGAGTCGGGCCAGTTGTGGGGCAACCCGCTCTACCGGTGGGACCGGTTGAAAAAGGATGGATACAGCTGGTGGATTGAGCGGTTCCGGAAGATGTTTGAACTCTTTGATGCAATCAGGGTCGATCACTTTCGAGGCTTTGAAGCGCACTGGGAGGTGGCTGCATCTGAAAAAACAGCCCGGAACGGCCGATGGGCGAAAGGGCCCGGTGTCCACTTTTTCACCACCATCAGGGAGAAACTCGGAGAACTGCCGATCATCGCCGAGGATCTTGGTGTGATCACACCTGAAGTTGAAGAGTTGCGGGACCGGTTTCAATTCCCCGGCATGAGGGTATTGCAGTTTGCCTTTGATTCGGACGAGGGAAACGCCTTTTTACCGCACAATTACGACCCCAATACCGTGGTCTATTCCGGTACACACGATAACGATACCTCAGTCGGGTGGTACCGGACGGAGTCTGAAAAGAAGAAGCACAGGCTTCGGGAGTATACCAGGTCAGACGGGAGTGAACCGAACTGGGAGATGATCCGGCTCGGGATGCTGTCGGTTGCCGACCAGGCTATATTTCCACTGCAGGATTTCATGAGCCTCGGTTCTGAGCACAGAATGAATACTCCAGGAACCGTTGGGACGAATTGGTTCTGGAGATATACTCCTGACATGCTCGAAGAGACCGACCGAAACCGGATCCGTTACCTGCTCGGACTTGGAAATCGGTTCTAGGAACCCGGTTGACACAACACTGGCAAAAATTAACAAGTTAAAAGATAAACGGATGCCTGCTTTCTAAAGAAAGCTTCATTTACTATCTTTAGCCGTTTCGATTCAAACATATTCAATTTATGCCATTCCAGCTAAACAACCTGCCCAAGCGAACTGAAAAGCCTCGTGATGAAGGAATTACTCTTGTCCTGGACAAGGGGTACAGTGTTCGGCAGGCAGAAGATTTCTGCGAAGTTGCTTCCGGATATGTCGATATCGTGAAATTGGGCTGGGGTACATCGTATGTGACCCAGAACCTCGAGAAAAAACTGGATGTCTATAGAAGTTATGATATCCCGGTCTATCTCGGCGGTACCCTGTTTGAAGCCTATATGCTTCGAAATCAGCTCGATAGTTATGTGAATCTTTTGAACCGATACGAGATTACCTATGTTGAAGTTTCTAATGGTACGATCTGGCTGTCTGATCCCCGAAAGGTTGAAATTATTGAACAATTGAGTAAGGATTTTACCGTTCTATCAGAAGTCGGCAGCAAGAATCCGAATGATATCATCCCGCCCTACAAATGGGTGAAGATGATCGAGCGGGAGCTGAATGCCGGCGCCTGGAAGGTAATCTGTGAAGCCAGAGAGAGTGGTACTGTGGGTGTTTTCAGGCCTAACGGCGAAGTACGATCCGGCCTGATTGATGAGATTGCCGATCAGGTATCTGTTGAAAATCTGATTTTTGAAGCGCCTCAGAAAGAACAGCAGGTCTGGTTTATCCGAAAGTTCGGAAGCAATGTGAACCTGGGTAATGTTCAGCCAATGGAGGTAATACCGGTTGAAACGCTGCGCCTTGGCCTGCGGGGAGACACCCTGTTTGATTTCTACTCACTGGACGAAAATCAGATGAATCAGATCTATCCAAAAAACGGTGATTCAGGTATTTCACGCAATATTGAGTAGGATTTCATGATGAGCTCTGCGAAAAGCGGACTCGTTTTGGATCCGTCTTGTTAACTGTTACGAATCAATAATACCCATGAAAATACTCTACGCCGCCGCCGAAATTGCCCCTTTCGCCAGAATGACTTATACGGCAGACCTGTTGCGTTTTTTACCGGCGTCACTACAGGACAAGGGATTTGAGATTCGAATTTTGCTCCCTAAGTATGGAACCATCAATGACCGCAGGAACCGGCTTCATGAAGTGATCCGTCTTTCCGGTATTGAAGTGGAGGTAGATGGCAACATTGAGACCATGAAAATCAAGGTTGCGAGTATCCCCAATGCGAAACTTCAGGTCTACTTTCTGGATAACGATACTTACTTCAAGAGAAAAGGGATGTTTACCGACAACAAATCGGGTGAATTCTATGAGGATAACGCTGAACGCCTTGCCTTTTATAATAAAGGAGTCCTTGAAACAGTTATGAAGCTTGGGTGGGAGCCGGATATCATCCACTGCCACGACTGGCCGGCGGGTTTGATACCTTTGCTGGTCCGTACACGTTACAAAGACGAATCTATTTTTAAGAAAACACAGATCGTTTACAATTTGCACCACGCTGAAAACAAAGGCATTTTCGAAGGGTCCGGAGTACTTGAGAAACTGGGTCTTCCGGAGGATGTAGATACTAAAGAGCTGGTGGAAGATGGAAAAACGGACGTTCTGAAAGTAGGTTTGAAATATAGTGATCATATCGTCACCGGGAATCATCTGGCCGATGAATTCGATGGCATGTTTAAAGAATTGAAAATCAAACCGACTAAAATTCAGGGTTCTCCCGAAGATGTCTCAAATAAATTTGCAGCATATTATCAGGAAATTGCAGGTGAGGAAGAGTAAGCGAGGGGGGCACTCCGAAAACAGCATTACAACAAAGTGGGACAGTTCTGTTTCTCCCTCCGGCTTTTCAGGCAGCAGGTTACTGGCAGTTTTGACAGCATGTCTGTTGATTTTCGCAGGTTGTGAAGATTACGGCCTTGTAGGTGAGAAGATATTTGATGAGGATGTTGAGCTTGAAACGTATACAATACCAGTCGGAGAGATAGGTACGGTTGAGGATACAGGATATATGGGGAATCTTCCGTTTATGTCTATCGGCCACTATAACGATCAGGAGTTCGGTGAGGTAAGGGCGGTCGGCCTTATCCGGCCGAGGAGGACCTGGGACATTGGGGATATCGATACGATTGAAGAGGGGGACCGGGTCCGGTTACGGTTGAATTTCAATACAGAAATGTATGGAGATCCTGACTCTGAAACCGATTTTGAACTCTACAGAATCAGTGAGGGGTGGAGAGGAAACCAGATACTGACCGGTGACGAGATCTCCTATGACACATCTCAGATCATCGGAGGTTTTTCTGTCGGCGGTAGCGGCAGTGAATCAGACAGCGTATTAATAGAACTGCACCCGGACTGGATTGCCGAGTACAACGGGTACCTTCAGATGCCGGGATCTAATCAGGACTCCCTGGATAATATTTATAGAAATGAATTTCACGGACTGGCAATCGTACCCGTATCGGGAGACTCGAAAATCGTCTTCTCCAATATGCTGCCAATCGGTGATCAGGAGAACAATGAAACCGATTTCGCACGACTGGTGGTGGATAATGAAGATCCGGAAATAGGACGGAGAACGATACCACTGTACGACTGGGGAACAGGTTTAACCCGTACAAGCCCGGAGAATGCTCAGGTCGAGGGGTTGCCTCTGCATAATACCCTGGAGAGTTATATTGAAATTGATTTGGGCTTGACTACGGAGAGTTTCCGCGGACGGAATATTGTGAATGTTGAACTGGTACTGTTTCAGGACCAGGATGGATTGGAGATGTCACTTCCTGCCGGTCATGAGAGGCTTTCGATCTCCCAATCCCGCATCCATCTGATCGATGAGTCGAGGGTGAAGCGTGACTTTATTTTTAACCGGTCTCCCTCTTTTATTGCGGTACGGGACTCTGTCGATAACGGATTTCGATTTAATATTACCAGTTATGCCAATAGCGTTATTCACTCTACTCCGCCGGACGGTAAGCTCTACCTGTCGGTTCAGTCGATGAACGGATTGCTCCATTCGACAAAAATTCAGAGCCAGAGTGCTCCGGAAGCACGACAACCCAAGATCATTGTAACGTCTATCAAAGATCCAGAAGAGTAACCCCATGGTTCGAAACGTATTGCTACTGATTTTTTTTCTATTCGTTCCGGCTCTGCTTTCGGCACAGTCAGAAACCGACGATATTGCACGGGGTGGCTCTTCCTACTCCAGCATCGGTATGGGCATACCGGTAGATGTGGTTACACCATACACAGAAGGGATGGGGATCTCCGGTGTCGCGTTCTATAACCCCTTATCAGTTAACGGCGCTAATCCGGCAATGTGGGGCTTGGGCCCCTATACGCAGGGAGCCCTGTCTGTCGGCCTGCAGTCCTATTCAATGGAAGATGCTTCCGGTTCCGGATTGCAGCGATCTCTGAATATCGATCACTTTCAGATTGTTTTTCCTGTTGTCCGGTCAAGGCTTGGCATATCTCTCGGTTTTATGCCGGTCACCCGCTCCGGTTTCTCTATGTATCGTATCTCAACGCTTGATCCTGAACCCGGCTCCGGCAGGGACCCGATCAGCCTTGTTCACAACATTGATGGAAGCGGCGGCGTGAACAAACTGGAGTTCGGCCTGGGCTTTCGGATAACGGATAATGTGGCTGTTGGCTATGGGGGTTCACTGATGATCGCCTCCCGATCACGTCAGGTAGATATCGACTTTACCTCCTCCCGGTTTGTTCCGATTGACTATACGGATACCATATCGGGACTCTCCAGTGGCCACCGATTTGGTTTTTTTGCGAGAAAAGGGTCACTGTTTGGAGAGAACGATCCAATCAGTTTTGGTGCTGCTGTAACCCTGCCTGTCTCTATATCTACAGAACGGAAAGCTGAAACGTACCTGAATATTGACGGTGTTACACAGCCGGTCGATTTCTTTGAAGGGACCCGGTTCGGATCAGGAACGGTAGAAGTGCCAGCTGAATTTCTTGTCGGACTTACGTATAATCCGGTCAATGCCCTGGAACTCTCGGCAGAGTATCTGCAGCAGAACTGGAATGGGGCCAGTTTTAGCTATGATTCTTCACAGGAACAATACTTTACAGACCGTGTTAAAATATCAGGCGGGTTGCAATACCATCCGTACCGAATTGAAGGATCCGGAGGTTTTTTCAAAAATGCTCGTTATAGTACAGGTATAGGGTACGACAAAGGTCATCTTTTGATTGATAATGAGCAAATTGAGACCTTGAAGTTTCACGCAGGATTTGGCATTTTATCTCCGCAGCGAGCTTCATCTGTTGACGTGGGATTCCACTTCGGATTTCGGGGTACGCAATCCAGTGATCTGATTAAAGAGACAATCTGGGGAGTAAGAATGTCTATCAATCTTGCCGAAAGAATGTTTGTTCAGTCAATGTTCGACTAAAATACTAATTGCCTTTTTTGTCCGTTTACTATATTATACAGAGAACGTTCTTTTGCACTATAGGTATTCACGGAAGCGTTTTTATACTGCTTTCGAAAATTTTGAGAAACGGGAAGGCGATTCGGCCTTCTGATAACATGTAGGAAATAAACCGGAATCATTATGAAAAAGTTAATTCTCGCAGTCGCACTGCTTGCCGCGACTTCTTCCCTCGCTTTCGGGCAGACGTCGGAACCCCCTTATGGTATGAGCCACCTTGATGCGTACGCCCTTTTTTATGAAAACTATCGCACCGGAGACTACGAGATGGCCCTCACATACGGGGAGTGGATGCTGGAAGCAAAACCGCGGGAGATCCCTGGCCACCGTACTTATACTCTTCAGGATCAATTCAGACGGTTTATTACCGTATATGCATCTCTGGCTGAAGAAGTAGCGGATCCAGCCGAGAAGAGGGTTTTTCTTGACAAGGCCATTGAGATATTTGATCTGACGTTTGAGACGTTTACAGATGAGGAGATTGATCACTTTGAGTGGATTCAGCGTCAGGGCCGTTTTTATCACGACCACTCCAGGGATATCGAAGACGGGATGCAGAAAGCGTTCGAGTTCTACGAGAGAGCGTACGAAATGGATTCCCAGCGGTTTACCGAACAGAATGACGGTTACTTTGCACGTATACTTCTTCAGAACTATGTCTCCAGGAATGAAAATGAGAAGGCACTTGCAATGATTGACGAAGTGGAGGCCTATGCCTCACCGGCGCTTGCAAATGCTATCAACGAAGCGAGAAATGAACTTTTTTCTTCTCCGGAAGAGCGGGTAGTCTTTCTGGAAGAGAGTTTGGAAGGTACAGAAGGCCAGGAGCGTGAAGACCTTCTCTCGGAACTCTCTTCTCTTTATGAGGAAATGGGAGATTCGGAAAAGGCTGTCGAGACGGCAAACAGGTTATACGACCTCAACCCGAATTTTGAAAACACGCGGAGACTGGCAGATATTTCTCTCTCCAATGCGGAGTACAGAACTGCGTTGGAGTATCTGGAGGAGGCGATGGAACTGAGCCCGGACGACAGAACTCGGCAGCGGATCGCTATAGAGATTTCGGATACGTATCAGAACCTGGATGAACTCCAGGCGGCTCACAGATATGCCCGGCAGGCGATGAATATTGATTCCAGTTGGGGGCAACCCTATTTGAAAATAGCCGAGATTTATGCTGCCACGGTGCGACAGTGTACGTCCGGAAGAACGATTGACCGGGATGATCGTACGGTCTATTGGCTGGTTCTGGATTATCTGGACAGGGCGAAGGCGGCAGATTCATCTGTTACAAATACAGCAAACCAGCGGGCTGAGTCCTATCGGCCGGTCATGCCTTCGACTGAAGATAAATTCTTCCGTGAATGGGAAACCGGAGACAGCTTTACCATTGACGGCACAGTCCGTGAATGTTACGGCTGGATCAACGAATCGACAACAATTCGCTGATTTTTATCTCCCTTCTCTTTCCCGTATCTTCTATATTATCCGACACGGATGAAACGTGAAGCCTGTAACCTGTACAGGTTTCACGTTCTCTTATCCCCCGCACACCTTTACGATTTTATCCATTACATTCTGCTTGCCAACCCCCGTCTGTTGATTCTGCAGGCAGATATCGACCAGAAGTATCCAAAACAAATACCATTTTCATGGGACGAGCCAAAAAAAACAAAGGAAGAAAAAATAAGAACAAAGAGAAATCGGATAACGATGTGTTTATCCCGAAGTTTATAGATAATCAGCATGCCAGGGTTGGCGGCCGGTATCACGGTATTCTCGAAATTAACAGAAAAGGGTTCGGGTTTATACGACGTATAGACTATGAATTCAGCTATGAGCCGAAAGATCCGTTTTTGAATCCGGATGAGGTAAAACATCATGATCTCCGGACCGGCCTGATCCTGGAGGGAGAGTTTAAGGAGGATCAGAAGGGAAACAGAAAGGTGCACTCCATTGACCACATCAACGGTGATGTTGCCGAAAACTGGCAGAAGGTGAACCGGTTTGAACTGCAGACGCCTGTGATGCCCAACAGGCATATCAAACTGGGCCAGGATCCGGAAGAAATTGAGCTGCGTGTGATCGATCTGGTAGCTCCTATCGGACGCGGTCAGCGTGCCCTGATCGTGGCTCCACCCCGAACAGGAAAAACCGTGCTGTTGAAGAAGATTGCAAGCAGCATTACAGAGAACTATCCTGATATCCATACGGCGATACTGCTTGTCGATGAGCGGCCGGAGGAGGTGACCGATTTTCTCCGTTCAACCAACGCCGAGGTCTTTGCCTCTTCCAATGACAAACCGACTCAGAGCCACGTTCGGATCTCGGAAATGGCGCTCGGTTATGTTAAGCGGATGGCAGAGTGTGGAAACCATGCCGTACTACTGATCGATTCACTTACGCGTCTTGGAAGGGCGTATAACGCAGTCCAGTCCAACAGCGGGAGAACACTCTCTGGCGGCCTGGATATTCGTGCTCTGGAGATTCCCAAGAAGATATTCGGATCAGCACGAAACATTGAAAATGGGGGCTCACTGACAATCATCGCAACCTGCCTGGTTGAGACCAATTCCCGGATGGATGACCTGATCTTTGAAGAGTTCAAGGGTACCGGAAATATGGAGCTGGTACTGGATCGGGAGCTTGCCAATGACCGGATCTATCCTGCTATCAATATCGCTTCATCAGGGACCAGAAATGAAGATAAATTCATTTCGGAAAAACTGGAGGAGAGAAATATGGTTCGGCGGTTTTTGCTGAAAAAATCACCCAAGGAATCTATGTACATGCTGCTGAAGGTTCTCAAGCAGACGGAGAGCAACGAGGAGCTCTTTCAACAGCTCGCTGCTACGACTTAGTTTAGTGTACCGTCACCCATGCTCCTACGGGGCCAAGCCTCGATCTTTTACCTCCTGGCTTCTTTAAAAAACAGCTACGTAGCTACGGCTATGCACCGGTTTTTTGCCTCGCCAGGAGGTAAAATCTCTTCGACTTACCCCGTATCGCATGAGTGACGGTACACCAGTGTCCCGCCAACCATGCTCTTACGGGGCTCCGCCTAGCCGGCGGATGCAAAGCCTTCTCTCAGTAGATCTGCAGGGAGTCGTCGATCTCTCTGGCATACTGGTTCACCCCGCCTTTCAGGTTTTTCACATTTTTAAACCCTTCGCTCAAGAGAAAATTTGTCGCATTGGCACTGCGCGCACCACTGCGGCACATAACGATCACTTCCTCTTCCCTGTACTCCTCGAGCTCATTCACACGGCCCGGCAGCTCTTTTAATGGGATCAGAGTTCCATTAAGATTTGAAATTTCAAATTCGAATGGCTCCCGAACATCAAGCAGAAAAAAAGACTCGTCATTGTCTATTTTTTCTTTCAGCTCTTGTACTGTAATCTCTTTCATGATAGGTGATGTATTAATAAATGATCAGTCAATTTGGATTTTCATTCTGACTCCTGACTATATCGATCCAGTTTAAACTGTCTTCCCAGATAAAGTTTTTTTGCCTCATCATCCTCAGCCAATATTTCGGACGTTCCTTCCTTTAGAATCTTCCCCTCAAACATCAAGTAGGCGTGATCAGTGATGGCCAGCGTTTCATGAACATTGTGATCCGTAATAAAAATTCCAATATTCCGGTAACGCAGTTTGGAGACGATTTCCTGAATATCTTCAACAGCGATGGGATCGACCCCGGCAAATGGTTCATCCAGCAGGATGAATTTGGGATCTCGAACCAGTGCCCTGGCAATTTCGGTTCTGCGGCGTTCGCCACCCGAAAGGCTGTACCCCTTACTCTTTTCAACCTTTTCAAGTCCAAACTCCTCGATCAGCTCATCGGCTCTTTGCCGGATTTCGTTGCGGGGAATAGAGAAGAATTCCATGACCGCTTCGAGGTTTTCTCTAACAGTCAGGTTTCGGAAAATACTCGCCTCCTGGGATAGATAACCAATCCCCATGCGTGCCCGTTTGTACATTGGCATCCGGGTCAGGTCAGTATCATTCAGAAAGATAGACCCGCTGTTAGGCTTGATGAGGCCAACAAACATGTAAAATGTGGTCGTTTTACCGGCGCCATTCGGGCCGAGAAGCCCGACGATCTCTCCCTGTTTTACCTGAATCGAAACATGGTCGACAACCGTCCGCTTTCGATAGCGCTTGACCAGGTTGTTACAGTGGAGCTTCATCGGGTCCGTATGTGTGTCAGAAGAGGTCATTCAAGGTTGGTCGATCATGCGATCGCAAGGTGTGTGAGTGCAGATTCGAAAAGCGCTCTGCCGTCGGTTGACCCGAGAAGACTCTCTACAGCACGTTCCGGATGCGGCATGAGGCCGAGTACATTGGTACGTTCGTTGCATATTCCCGCAATGTTATCGACGGAGCCATTGATATTCGATTCACGGGTAATCTCCCCTGCTTCGTTGCAGTATCGGAACACGATCTGGTTCTGATCCTGTATCTGTTTCAGCCCATCTTCATCAATAAAGTAGTTGCCCTCTCCGTGGGATACCGGAATCGTAAGGACTGATCCGGCTTCCAGGTGCCGTGTAAACTGAGTTTGCACCTGTTCAACCCGCATGTGGATGTTCTTGCAGATGAACCGCAGTTTTTCGTTGTGAAGCATGGCTCCCGGTAAGAGTCCGGCTTCCAGGAGGATCTGGAAACCATTGCAGATTCCCATAACAGGCCGTCCCTCGTTTGCATAGCTGACTACCGACTGCATAACGGGGGAGAATCGGGCAATAGCCCCGGACCTGAGGTAATCTCCGTAGGAGAAGCCTCCGGGTATGATCAGAAGGTCGATGCCGGAGAGGTCGTGATCTTTGTGCCAGATAAACCGGGCTTCCACGCCCAGCACATGTTTCATGGCATGATAGGCATCATGATCACAGTTGGAACCGGGAAAAATGAGTACACCAATTGTTTTAGACACAGTATTTATCCTATTATTTCTGTAATCAGTTCGATCTCTTTCAGTACGCTATTGCGCTTCAGGCACTCTTCAAACGGCCCTTCATACACGGTTGCTTTCCCTTCTGTATGTACCTTCCAGGTCAGCTTCTCCGCTTTGGCAACACTGCAGCCGAGTGCTTTGATAAGCTGGTGAATCACCTCATCAAACGTATGTACATCGTCATCATATAGAATCAGGCTCCAGGGGGTCGCCAGATCTTCGTCAGAGTCCGGCAGCTCCAGAATATCTACCTCCGGCCCTTTCTGCTTCTCCTCTTTCTGCATGGCAATGCTCTCTGCCCGGAGTTCCGGGCCAGTGGATGTACATCCTGAAAACCAGGGAGTCATGCAGGTTACGCTTTAACGAGTTCGATCTGGTAGTCTTCCATCACTTCATTGGCCAACAGTTGGGTACACGCTTTGTCCGCCAGTTTTTCAGCTTCCGACTCGTTGTCGGTGTCGATATCCAGCTCGATCAGTTTGCCGATCCGGACATTGGTAATTTCATTTAGCCCAAGATTCTGGAGGGCGTGGTGCGATGCTTTGCCTTTCGGATCGAGGATCGACTTTCGAAGGGTAACATTCACTTTGGCTTTATACATAATCAATTGTCTGCTTGTCAGGAGGTTTCAGGGGTTCATCGGTGGAAACATGAAAGTTAACCTTTCTTGTGCTTAGCTGCTAAATTGAGTTTGGCCGTTTCTGCCAGCTCTTCAGTTTTTTGCTTATCCGCGTCAAGCCAATGAATAAAGGGCCAGCGGCGAAACCAGGTAAGCTGGCGTTTTGCATAACGACGGGTAGCCGTTTTTATGTTATCGATCATCTGATCCCGGGTAACATCTCCCTTCAGATACTGTAGTACATCCCGATATCCGACAGTTTGAAGCGATTGCAGGTCCGGACTGTACCCTTCTGCAAGAATTGCCTCTGTCTCCCCGATCAACCCTTCCTCAATCATCCGTTCAGTTCGGCGGTTGATCCGTTCATACAACTTTTTTCGCGGGTGATGAAGCCCGATGACAAACAGGTCGTCCGGCGGTTTCGGCTCATTCTGCCGGTGAAAACTGCTGAACGGTTTTCCGGTCTGTCTCCAGACGTCCAGTGCGCGGAACAGACGGTGGCGGTTCAACCCGTCAATCTGTTTTGCATAACCGGGATCTACCCGTTCGAGCTCTTGGAGTAGAGATTCCAGGCCTTCACTGTCTGCCTGTTGCTGTAGTCCACGAATGTTTTCCGGGTTGGATGGGGGGAGAGGATCAAAAGGCTGGATAATCCCCTGGAGATGGAGTGTACTCCCACCTGCATAGAAAACAACGTTTCCTCTGGCCTGGATCTCCGCTTCCCAATCCATAGCCCTGGCTAGAAATCTGGCTGCCGAGTCGCTCTCCTCAAGCTCCAGTTGTGAGATGTTGTAGTGTTTGACCCTGTTCAGATCTTCGGGCCCCGGTTTTGCAGTACCAATGTCGATTTTTTTATAGCACTGTCGAGAGTCCGCCGAGATAACTTCTCCTCCGAGTTCCATTGCAAGCTGAATGGCCAGATCCGACTTTCCGGAAGCGGTCGGGCCTAGTATCATGAGTCGTTTGATCATCGGGTTATTCAATACCTGCATGTGAAGTCTTGTTGCCGTTTGGATCCCTGAAAATAACGGAATTTATACCGACATTACAGATAGCTTCCACTGTTTCAGAGTGACTCTGCAGCCAGTTCGCCCTGATGGCTTCCTCTGACGGAGAGTGACGAACCGCAAAAGACTACTTTCTTTCAGGGATCGAAGTCCGGATTCAGGGATGTGACAGTATCGGTGAACGCGATTCTCTGTTTCCAGATCCCCAAAAGTGTGTTATTTTGAAGGATCAATCATTGCGGGATGGCTTTGGATTTAGTAGTATCCGTAGAATGTTTAGCACGCTCCCGGAGTTACAATCAAACTGACCATTTCGGTTTTAAAAAATCAACCTGCCTTATGAAATTTAATGTATCCAGTAGTGACCTGAATCAGGGTTTGTCCGCAGTGATCGGTGCTGTTCCGGCAAAAGCGACGCTCCCGATTCTGGAAACCATACTTTTTGAAAGTGAAAACGGCCGGCTGAAGCTAACGGCAACCGACCTTGAAATCTCGATCGTAGAGTATCTTGATGCAGATATTGAAGAGGAGGGGGCTGTAGCGATACCAGCCCGGCGCCTGCTTGAGACGTTAAAACAACTCCCTTCGATACCGGTCTTTTTCGAAGTTGACGAACGGCATCATATTGAATTCAAGACCGACAAGGGGAGTTACAAACTGGTTGGTGAAGAGGCGGATGAGTTTCCGGATGTACCGGATATGACCGAGGGGGTTTCGATCGATACCGAGACAGCACTCATTCAGAAAGCGATTCAGAAGACTCTCTTTGCTGTTTCCAACGATGATCTCCGCCCTGCGATGATGGGTGTCTTTTTTGATATTGGAGAAGAGGAGAGCAAATTTGTTGCAACGGACGGCCACCGCCTTGTCAAGTATCGAAACCGGGCTTTGACGAGCGACAAGAACCTGTCATTTATTGTGCCGGACAAAGCGCTCAATCTTGTATTGAAGGCACTGGATGGAGCGGAGTGTGAACTCACGGTGTCGTCCGGACATGTCCGTTTTATGAGCGGTAATACAGTTGTAATCACTCGTCTGATCAACGAGCAGTATCCGAACTATGAATCGGTTATTCCTCATGAAAACGACAAAGTCCTTCTTATTTCAAAGGATCAGATGCTCGCGACGGTACGCAGAGTTTCCATCTTCTCAAGCACAACTACCCGGCAGATCAGGCTTGAGCTGAATCCCGATAAGATGACGATCCGTGCAGAAGATCTCGATATGAGCAGTGAAGCGAAGGAGACAATCAGCTGTGAGTACGATGACGATGCCATGGAGATCGGATTCAATGCAAGGTATCTGGCCGATGTTCTTGGAAATGTAGATGGCGATGAGGTGAAGTTTGAATTTTCAACACCGAACCGGGCCGGAATCGTGAAACCGGCAGAAGAGAGTGAACAGGAGCAAATGTTGATGCTGGTTATGCCTGTGATGCTAAACAGCTATGCATAGGGATGCCGTCAATCATCACGTTTACAACAGATTTCGGAACTCTGGATCACTATGTAAGTGCCATGAAAGCGGTGATTCTCGGAATTTCACCTTCTTCACGGTTTATCGACATTTCTCATGAGATTCCGCCGCAGGATGTAATGGCGGGTGCCTGGGTCGTTCGGAATGCAGCTCCCTAT
>JBBDRW010000161.1:0-19033 GCA_040905265.1 Balneolaceae bacterium
ACGGTTTGACGAGACCCGCGGATTCAAGTTTATCTCCTATGCGGTCTGGTGGATCCGACAGTCGATTCTGCAGGCGCTCGCCGAGCAGAGCCGGATTGTACGGCTGCCCCTGAACCGGGTTGGTGCACTAAACAAGATCGGCAAAGAGCTTTCGAAACTGGAGCAGGAGTATGAGCGTGTTCCCTCTGCAGCAGAACTGGCCGAAAGCCTTGAAATGACGGTCTCGGAAGTAGCCGATACATTGAAAATATCCGGCCGGCACCTCTCCGTGGACGCCCCGTTTGCCCAGGGGGAAGACAACCGGCTTCTGGATGTTCTGGAGAATGAAGAGATTCCGGACCCGGACAACGACTTGATGGGCGAATCGCTCAAGGTGGAGATCGAGCGAGCCCTCTCCAAACTGACCAAACGGGAAGCGGAAGTGATCCGACTCTATTTCGGAATCGGCCGGGAGCACTCCCTGACCCTCGAAGAGATCGGCGAACGGTTCGACCTTACACGAGAGCGTGTACGGCAGATCAAGGAGAAAGCCCTTCGGAAACTTCGCCACCATAACCGCAGTGCCGCATTGAGAGCCTATCTGGGGTAGGGTTGTTGGCTGTGTGTAGTACTGTTTCTTTCGTGTCGATCCTGTTTATGCCGGACTCTGCCACCTAGCAGAGTCTTTTGCTTTTGGCTGTTTTACAGAATAGCACCGCTATGCTTCCGTTTTTTACATTGCCTGAGATGAAAATCTCTGCGGCGCACTCCAAAATTCGGATTTCACCCTCGAAACGGTATCAATTTACCGCTTCTCTTCCTGAGTAGTACATGAATAAGCGAAGTCGAGATACAGGAAGTCAATATATTGTAAAAAAATATAAATCACATCGATACATTATTGATTTAATATATGGTGTTCATTATCCTAATTATGTAACATTACATGAATAGGTCATGATATGAAGAACTCCTCAACCAAACTCATTTTTAAAAATATATATTTTGGGTTAATCCTTATTGGATTTACGACCATGTTGATTTATGGTTGTCAGGATTTACCATCTACTATTATTGAAAGTGAAAGCATGGATTTGGAAAATGACCGGGAACGTTTTTCTAGCCAACCCGGCGTGAATTTTACAAATCAATTTCTTCAGCGTGCAAACAGTCATTTTTTTGATCTGAGTGAGCTTGTTCCTGGATTTGGAGGTATTTATCTTGAAGAGAAAGGTACCAAAATTGTCATTCGAACCACCGAATCGGTAGATCATCGTTTCCAGGAAATAGAAAATGATGTAAGAAATTATCTCGAAAATGAATCCCCGACGATTGCACGTGAAGTTGATGGTGGAGTTCAGGAGATGGAAATAAGGTTTGAAGAAGCTGAGTATGAATATCTTGAACTTTTTAAGTGGCAGGATCGCATTTTGGTGCCAGTTCTCGATAGTGAAGGAGTAATCTCGCTCTCTATTTCTCATAGTCAGAATCGAATCAAAGTTGGTCTTGAGGAAGAACGATTTCGGCAACATATCTTAGAGATTGTCAGATCTAAGTCTGTGTCTGAAAATGCGGTCACTTTTTCTGTAACTGGACATGTGATAAACGATAGATCACATCATACACTGCGTGATCTACATCGACCCCTCGTAGGCGGACTTGAAAATAATCTTTATAACTCCAGTGGAACTATTTTGCGTGGTGCCTGTACGTATGGTTTTAATGTCTGGTGGTCCAGTGAACGACACTGGGTGACAAATTCGCATTGTACAAGAGAAATCTGGTCAGTTTTTTCAAGTGATCAATATTATCAAAGTAGCATTTCTGATGGTTCAGCTGGTTATGTTGGATCTGAAGCGTATGATCCGGGAAGCCTGGGGTCGTCGGTTTGCCCAGGGTCACTTCCATGTCGTTATAGTGATGCGGCACTCATAGAGTTACCGAGTAATCAATCATGGGATTTTGGTGAAATTGCAAAGACGGAGTACGGAAGCTTTCCAGGTCAAGGCAATGGATCTTTAGTTATCGATTCCAATGATCCCAGGTTTTTCATACTCGCTGATGCCTCAGATAATTTATATTATGAAGGAATGTGGGCGACGAAAGTTGGTCGAACTACCGGCTGGACTAACGGACAGGTTACAGACACTTGTGTGCATGTAAATAATAACATTCAACCAATTGGCAATTTCAGGTTGTTGTGTCAGGAATTCACAAATTATCATTCTGCTGGTGGGGATAGTGGTTCTCCAGTATTTAACAGGCCATTTAATTTTCCGAATGAAGCAAGGTTAACCGGTATTCATTGGGGTCGGTTTTCTGTATCAGGTGAACGGATATTTAGTCGAATAACAGGAATCAAAGAGGACCTTGGCAATTTTACTACACATTAAAATATCCTATAGCAAAGAGAAATGAGTTAACAGGAGTTGTTATGAAAACTTTTAAATATATGATATCTATATCAGTACTTATTCTCACCGGATGTCTCTTTGACAACTCGGATGACCCAACTTCGCTGGATGAGCCACCGACCATTATTGGTGAAGTTACGGCCTTAAACTACAATGAAAATGGCGAAATTTTTGAAATTCTCATCGAAGAAAATCCTGAAGTAGTTGAACCAAGTGAGCCGGGTGGAGTCAAAATTTGGTTTTCATTACCAGATGCTACGGAGATTCTGAAACGAAATGAAAGTGGCACACTGGCTCAATATGGACCTGAACATCTTGAAGAGGCTTTACTGGTTGAAGGGTGGGCAAAAAGCATTTTGGTTGATACACACCCGCAAAGAGGACCAGCTAAACGTATTGTTGTAATCGAATAGTAGTAGTACCAAGTTCCTGGAGATGAGGCAGTTTGAGATACGTGTGTAGATTTAAATCTTTTCGATGCAGATATTGATATTATCAGATACCTGTGTCATGAACTCACAGTTTATCATACTGGTTTTTGGGATAGAAGTTATCCGTTTTTTAAACTGACCTTATCATCATCCGAATGAAGCAAGATTAACCAGTATTCATTGGGATAGGTTTTCTGAATCCGACGAACGGGTATACAGTAGAATAACAGAAATCAAAGAGGGCCCCGGCAATTTGACATCATATTAAGTATCCTGTACTATGGGTCAATGAAACATGCGAGGCTGATATCAATTTCATTCAATTCACGATAGTTATAGCAATATTTTTCTTCTCCGGATGTCTCTTTGACAACTCGGATGACCCGGTACCGTTAGACCAACCGTCGAACATTGTCGGTGAGGTCACGTCCTTTCAGGAAGGTCAATATGCGAATTCAATCCTTGTAGAGGAAGACCGGGAGGTAAGCGAACCCTCGGAGCCCGGCGGGACTAAAATATGGTTCCACGTGAATGATGAGACCGAGATCCTGAAACGGGATGGAAGCGGCTCTTTGATTGCATATAAGTATGAGCAAATTGAAGCCGGATATAAGGTTGAAGGGTGGGTAGCTGGAGTATTGACTTCGTCACATCCACAGTTGGGCCTGGCCAAACGAATTGTAGTAATCGAGTAGCAGATCATGGTATCTGAAAAGCAGATATCAATGGGATGCGAGGTATTTCTGCTGAATCAGGGTTTTCTTTTCCTCTCTGTTTCCTGATTTCGTTTTGCCTCCCCTCTTGAAACGGTATCAAACTACCGTCTCCTTTCCTATATTGCCCTGTATGAATTTTCTCGTTCTTACAGGGTTCACGTTTTTGATGCTTCTCTTCAGCCTGCAAGGGGTACTCTTTGCCCAGAGCCTTCCTTTTAGAACCTACTCCATTGAACAGGGACTTAGTGAGTCGGTAGCCAACGATATGCTTCAGGACCGGGAAGGGTACCTCTGGGTCGCAACCGGATATGGGCTGAACAGGCTGGATGGTGTAAGCGTCAGGAGTTATTACCAGAGGGACGGGCTGCGGGACAATCAGATAAATACCCTGTATGAAGATTCAGACGGGAATCTGTGGGTCGGTACTGCCGCCGGAGTGAATCGTATGGAGAGAGATTCGGTGCATTCGGTTTCCTGGCTCTCGGGCCTCGATCGTTACTCGGTCACATCGATCCTGCAGGACAGCCAGGGAGAGTGGTGGTTTGGTACGGCAACGGCCGGTGTCTGGCTGCTGGATCGCAACCGGCAATTGAGCCAGTTCTCGACTGTTCACGGAATGGCAGGAAATTCGGTCAGAAAGATTATCCAGACAGAGGACGAAACCCTCTGGTTTGCAACCGGCAGCGGGCTGACATCTCTCTCCTCTGGAAATTTCAATACCTATACCACCATGCACGGCCTTCCCAGTAACGACATTCACGATATGGCCGTCGGCGAAGGGAATCGGCTCTGGATTGCAACAGAGGAGGGGTTAAGCCACCTGGAGGATGGCGGGTTTACCAACTATGGAGAAGTGGAGGGGCTGGAAGACCTCTCGTTGCAATCGGTTACGATCCAGGGATCTGACCGGGTATGGCTTGGGACACATCAGGGGGCCAGCCTTCTGGAGGAGGGCAGGTTTCAACACTACACCACCGGCCACGGATTGTCGAGTAATATCGTCTACTCAACCCTGGTGGATCGTGAGGGCCATCTCTGGTTCGGAACGATGGGCGGGGGAGTCAATATCTTTTCAGGAGACTATTTTCAAAACTTTACGGTAGATGAAGGGTTGTCCAGTGACGTTGTCACCTCTTTTACAGAGGATGAAGCAGGAGATCTCTGGATCAGTTCGTACGGGGGAGGGGTCATGAGATATGACGGGGATGAGATTCACTGGCTCTTTGCCGGAGACGGCCTGGTTGATAACAAGGTATTTACACTCTACAGGGATCTTCAACACCGTATCTGGGTAGGCGCACGGGATGGGATCTCATTGATCGATGGGGGAGAGATTGTACCGGTACCGGATCATATTCCTGAACTGCAGATGGTCCGGGCCTTTTTTGAGGACCCGGAGAGCGGGGATTTCTGGATTGGAACCTATAATGAGGGGCTGTTTCGATATGATGGAGTGGAATGGCACACGTATAATGATCAGAATGTACTGGAGAATAATACGGTCATGTCGATTGTACAGGACTCCTCCGGGAGGCTCTGGATAGCCACGTATGGCGGGGTGACTCTGTTTGAGAACGGAGAATTTACAACCTATACGATTGAGCACGGGCTGCCTGGCAACGGGGTCATTCATATTCATCTTGACCGGAATGATGTTCCCTGGTTCTCTACCTTCAGTGGATTTGCCCGCTGGAGTGAAGAGGGTATTGAATCGTTTGAGTCGGGTTTTGGCCTCTCCGAAACGATCACCTATTTTACATTTCAGGATGAAATGGGGCTGATCTGGGTTGGTACGAATATAGGTCTCGTCCGTTTTGATCCGGAACGGTATCGGCTGGCGGAGAATGAACTGGAACGGGAACTTGCATTTCGGCTGGTAACGAAGGAAGAGGGACTCATTTCCAATGAGATGAACGCAGGAGCGGTTTACAGGGATGCCGGTGGTTCCATGTGGCTTGGCAGTGTTGAGGGGGCCAGCCGGTTTTATCCGGATCGATTGCCGGGGCATGAACATCCTCCGCTGGTACATCTGAGCGAGGTGATCATGGCTGGTGAGCCGGTCGATCCGGAACAGAGCTACCGGGTTGCCCACGAACGCAATTTTATCGAATTTGAATTCATCGGGATCTCGTTTGAAGCTCCGTCCAGGGTAATGTATGAGTACCGGATGGACGGCCTTGATCCGGATTGGAACCGTGGTTACAGCCGGATAGTACGCTATCCGTCGCTCTCGCCGGGAGAATACCGGTTCGAGGTGCGTGCCTATAACTCTGCAGGTATCCGCTCCGGAAGTACGGCCAGCTTTTCATTCGAGATTCTTCCGC
The DNA here is from genome assembly GCA_040905265.1 of Balneolaceae bacterium. Lineage (GTDB taxonomy): Bacteria > Bacteroidota > Rhodothermia > Balneolales > Balneolaceae > JBBDRW01. Next base: position 5,865 of record JBBDRW010000161.1, read on the forward strand.
CGTTCTGGATGCAGTGGTGGTTCATCCTGCTCATTCTGCTCATTATCGCCGGAACCATATACTTGATCTATAACTACTTCAGGGTGCACCGGATGATGGAGATCGAGCGGATGCGTGTACAGATCGCAAGTGATCTTCATGATGATGTGGGTGCTTCCCTGACAGAACTGGCCCTGCAGACAGATTTTCTCCGTACGGGAGGCGACAGGGAAGAAGTCGCCCCGGCACTTGCCCGGATCGGTGAACAGAGCAGGATGATTGTGTCTGCAATGGATGACATTGTCTGGTCCATCGATGCCAGAAACGATACGGTCGGAGATTTGACGGACAGAATGCAGGATCACCTGCTGCGTATTCTGAATCCGGACCAGATATCGGCCCGATTTGACTTTTCCGGTACGGATCCGGGGTTTCAACTGCCTGTCCGGATCAAAGAGAATCTCTATCTGATTTTCAAGGAGGCAGTCAACAATATTGCGAAACATTCAGATGCTGACAGCGTAGTAGTGACTCTGAAGCTGAGCCCGGCTAAATCTGACTTCAGGTTTGAGATACGGGATAACGGAACCAGTTCAGAAGTTCAAAGAAAAAGCGGACAGGGACTGCAGAATATGAAGATGAGGGCAGAACGAATGGGTGCAACGACGATAATAGATGCGGAGAATGGTTATCGGATCATAGTTACGGGTAGTATTCCATGAGTGCTGTCGTGATTAAACCGGCAACCAGCCAGGTTACGATTGCGACAGTTTTTGCGGCAGGGTTTGAATCTGTATCCTGTCCCTTTCGTTTTTATTGAATTGTTTGAATCCTGAAACGGAGTGGCGTTATGTCAAAACTGGCCGAGATCGGAATTGTCGAGGACAACCGGAGAATCCGGAGTCTTCTTCAGCGGTATCTGGATATGCAGGAGGAGTTTGGCTGCTCTGTGGCGGTGGATTCGGTGGAGGAGCTGCTGGAGCATCTGGAATCACACCCCGTGCCGGATGTCCTTCTGATGGATATTCAGCTCCCGGGTATGTCCGGAATCAAAGGGATGGAGTTGATTCGGGAGAAGTGGCCGGAGACAGAGATTATCATGTTGACGATCTATCACGATTCTCACAAGATTTTCGACTCATTGAAAGCGGGAGCATCCGGCTATCTGTTGAAGCATACCTCGCTACCGGAGATCCGGGAGTCGATTCTTACCCTGATACAGGGAGGAGCACCGATGTCTCCACAGATTGCCCGGAAAGTGATCACCCATTTCAATGAGCAGGAGAAGCGGGCCAAGCCGGAAAGCGACCTGACACCCAGGGAACAGGATATTGTCAACGGTCTTGTTGACGGATTGAGTTACAAACTGATTGCTGACAGGTATCAAATTTCGATTGATACGGTTCGGGCGCACATACGAAATATCTATAAGAAGCTGCACGTTAACTCCAAAGCGGAGGTAATCGCCAAATCACTTCGGGGGGAAATTTAAAAAACCCTTACAGGTGATTGGAAATGCGGTTTTTATTCGCATGGACATGTGATAGGATCGGGAATGGAATTTCAATATTTTATTTACAGGAGGCTTTGAAGAACCTCTTTACAGTACGTCGGATCGTTAACTTATTATAGTGAGGCTGTTATGAAAAGAATACTATCACAAACAGGACTCTTGGGTGTAGTTTCCGTATTTCTGCTCACTGGTTGCTATTCGCAGCTTCAGACGGTTCATTACTATGACGGGTACGGCCCGGCAACCGAAAAGGATCGATCCGAACAGAACGCACAGGCTCGCCAGGAGATTCGTGAGGAAGACCGAACCCTTTCTGCCGATCCGGAGGAGTCGTATCTGTACGGATATGATGATGGACTGGATGAAGGGTATACCGAAGGGTGGGGTGATGCTGAACTCTACTACTTCAAAGATTATGAAACTGCGCGATGGTTCAGGGAGCAGGGCTTTACCCTTTCTGTCGGGAAGAAATTTGCAAACTACTACAACTACCACCACTTTTCCGGTTTTTACCCCTATTCAGCAAGATACTGGTACGGCCATAATCTCTACTCTCCGGGTTGGCGAATCAATTTCAGGTTCGGAAACTGGTACCATATGAACTACAGCCACTGGCACCATTACGACCTTGCATGGTACGGGCACCCCTATGGCTGGAATTACTATCGGTATCCGTTTTACGACCCCTATTACTACGGATATCCATACTACGGAAGTACCTATGTGTTCAATAACAACTATTACGGATTTACTCCTTCCGGGCAGGGACGTCAGAATACGATACGCTCTTCCGGGTTGAGCAACAACAGTGACTTGAATCGAAACCGGTCGAGGGAGCGGGTACAGTCTGCAGGGAGCGGCGTAGTTACCGGAGCCCGGTCGGCAGGTGTATCCTCCACTCCTCAACAACGTACCCGCGTTGAATCTGGCCAGGGAACCGTTGGCCGGACATCAGGGTCGGCTGTAAGAAACAGTGGTTCAGCAGAACGGTCCCGTGTGGAAGAGCGCAACGATGCAACGAGAGTTCAGAGGAGCAGGTTGTCCTATCCGGCTTCCAATTCTAATTCGGCAACTCTTTCGATTCAAAACAGAATCCATACTGAATCGGTCGGAAGAGAGACCGGTTTGAGGGCACCCGTTCAGAATGTAAACCGTCCGAGCGGATGGGCCCGGTTCGGTCAGATGCTTCTTGAGAGCCAGAGCTTCACAGGCCCGGCGTCCCGGTCAAGAGTCTCCGTTCCTTCTTCACGATCATCCGGTGGCAGTTATGTGAACCCGGGTTCCAGTTCCGGCCGTTCGTCATCTGCCGGATCATCGTCGGTGAGAAGTTCATCGGGATCGAGTAACGGCAGCAGCGGTACCCGTTCTTCCGGTTCTTCATCCAACAACCGAAGCAGAGGAAACTGAACGGATAGAGACTCCGGTGCGATCTCTCCAGGCCCGCCCACCGGAAATAACCGGTCCTACCTTCACAATACCGGAACAGATCTCAAGTGACAAAGTTTTTCAACTATTCATCAGGAGTTTTTGCAATAGTACGGTTTTGCAAGAGCTCTCATCAAACGGTGTACATATGAAAACCCTGATTAGCGGACTGGTTTTTTTTACTCTCTGGATTATGACAATCCCGCTCTATGCTCAACACGCCAACAATCCGTTGCTCTACAGCTACCAGGCGGTTCAGTTCAGTGATCAACAGATTTCCCACGATCCGGTCACCCTCGTTATGCCCGGAACTGCCTATGCAAGCGGATTCGGGTCGTTTCTGGATAATCCGGCTTCGGCCGCACTCTTCGAGAACAGTTTTGGTTCCTTCGGTATGGCGTTCAGGGACAACCGTGAGGAGTCATCCTTTCTGGGAAACCGTGTTCAATCCGATAACGGCCAGATCGCACTTTCAAATCTCGGATTTCTCTACCATCTTCCAACTTCCCGTGGAAAAATGGTAATGGGTGCCGGTTACAGCCAGCATTCGTTTTATAACCGGGCGCTGGAGATCAGCGGAAGAAATACGGAGACAACCATAACCGACGAGTTCAAGATGCCCTGGTCGGACTATCGGGAGATCGGGTTCAGTACCTATGCGACAGATTACGGCGATGAGTTTGAAGATTGGGACGAGTCGATATTCAGGGTAGGGTTTGACCAGTATGGACACTACCTGGGAATTCATCAGGAAGGAGAGATATTGCAGCACGGATTTGGTGGCGAGTTTTCAGGCTTTTTTGCAACTGAATTTCAGCGAAACCTGATGGTCGGAATCAGTGTCGGAATCAAATCCGGCCGATCTGCATACGACCGCACGTTCCTGGAAATAGACCGGGACGGAGATTATAACAGTGAGTTTATCGACACCAATGAGGATGGAGAGGGGAATACGGATATCGACCGAATTCTGCTGGTTGATGAGGTCAGTAGTGAATTTCTCGCACTTCAAGTCCGGGGAGGCGCTATATACCGATTGAATGATCATCTCAATATCGGTGCTTCGTATACCCTTCCTGCCCGGATGACGGTCGATGAAACCTTTGATGCAAGGGTTGCAACAACGTTTGATAACGGCGTGTCGTTTGAGGATGATGTACGGGGAGAATTCACCTATCGCGTCCACTCCCCGCACCGTATCGGAGTGGGCCTTAGCCTGACAGATATCGGTGGATGGACTGCATCCCTGGGAGCTGAGTATGCAGATTATGGGAAGACGGCAGTAGAGTTCGACTCGGATAACTTCGAAGCAGAACGGCTTGAAAACGATTTCATTTCGGATACTTACACAGATGTCTGGAATTTACGGGCTGGCCTCGCCTATGATTTGGGAGGATCGGTCACGCTTCGAGGCGGGTATGCACATTATCCCTCCCGGTTCAGAAATCTGGACCTGGACAAAAATCACTACTCAGCCGGAGCCGGATTCAAACTCAACCAAAATACACGGCTGGAAATCGCTGCTCAATATACCACCTGGAAAGAGGATGCAGTCGTCTATAATTATGGTGCGTATGACTACTCCTCATTACCGGATGCTGCACCCGTTATCAGCGAACAGTCAGAACTCTCATTAACGGACGTAGCCCGGCTTCAACTGATGGCAACCCTTCGGTTCAGCCTCTACTGAGACGATTCCGACGTTTTTTCCTTTTTAGGGTTAACACTCAGTACGGCTGTATCTACATGTCTTGCCACATTGGCGGTGGTACTGCCCATCATCAGGTAACGAATACCAGTACGGCCCACCGTTGCCATGATGACCAGATTGTATGTCTCTTCACGGAGATGTTTGAAGATCGCTTCATGAGGCGAGTCTTCTGATGTAAGAACACTGTATGTTATCTTCTCTTCAAGATCGTGAAACGATTCTTTTGCTGTCAGTTTTAATCTCTCTTTCCTGATTTTTTTCAGAGAGGGTTCACTCTCGCTATCTTCAATCTGGTCATAGCTGAGGACATGCAGCAGATGAACGTTAGCTCCGGACGCCTGAGCAAATGCTTTTGCATAGGGAAAGGCCGCCGCCGCATTTTCAGAAAAATCTGTGGTTACCAATATCTTTTCAAAATTTCCCACATCAGATTCATCCTCTACAATCAAGACCGGAACGTGTGCCAAACGGAGTACTTTTTCAGCAACTGAGCCAAGGAAAAACCGGGAGAATCCGGTTCGCCCGTGTGTACTCATCACTACGAAATCATAGGATTCGGACAGATCGGAAATCGACTGTGCAGGGTTCCCGAACAGCACTATTGGCTCCTTCAGGAGCTCTTCTTGGACGTGTTCCGAAGCGACTTCACGAAGCCTCTCCTTCAGTACCCTCTCCAACTCATCGTAGTCCTGGTAGCCGCTGCCACCCATTCCGAGTGCGTACGGCTCATCCATCTCATTTATTGGAAGATGAACGTGTACCGGAGTAATGCGTGACTGAAAGAGGCCGGCTACTTTTTCAGCAGTTTCAAGAGCTTTGGTACTCAATTCAGAGAAATCAATGGGGACGAGAATATCGGAGATGTTCATACCGTGTAAGTCTGGTTATCGATTCATCCAGGAGTCTGCCGGGCGTGGATGATTATCACGAGGAGACGCAGTAGATCAGACCAAGTCCCACAGACTCCTGGGAGAAAGTGGCACAACTAAATATAGATAGATAGGATTTGACTCCAAACTTTTATGGAGGCTTTCATACGCCTGCCCGGTTTGGAGCCAAAGGCAGGAAGAGAGAAACATCAAAAATGTATGGTTGACAGGACAGTAGCCAGAATTGCTGTATCGTATCAGCCCTTCAGAGGCTATTCTGCCTCTATTCTGAGTATCTCCAGAGGCTTCTTTCTGAGGACTCCCCTCATATTCAGGAAACCTGTCAACAGGGTCAGTCCAATAATCAGGAGCGAAGCGGCGAGCAGTGCCCGAAGGTCGGGTATGTAGGTCAGGTCAAAGTAAAACCACGCCAGAAACCAGCCTGAAAACAATGCAAGAATTACTCCGGCCATACAGGAGAGTAGCCCGATCAACAGATATTCAACAAACTGAATGCCATTGATCTGATTCCGGCTGGCACCGATTGTTCGAAGCAGTACAGCTTCCCGTATTCGCTGGTATTTGCTGATTGCGATGGCACTCGTGAGTACGATCAGGCCGGTGAGTATGGTAAACATAGCCATGAAGCGGACTGCCATTGCTACCTTGTTCAGAAACTGCCGCACACTCTCCAGAACAAGGCCGACATCGATGGCAGACACATTCGGATGCTGCCTGGCAACAGCCTGCTGGAGTGAAGCAATATTTTCGTCACTGTCGGAATGGAGCATGGTGGCAAAGAATTTGGGAGCCGGTTCCAGAACGCCCGTTGGAAACAGAATGAAAAAATTGGGTTGAGGCTGTTGAAAATCAACCTCCCGAACGGAAGCAATGCGTGTCTCAACCTGAATACCCTGAATGTCGAATGTGAGGGTATCGCCGAGGGTCAGGTTCAAATCCTCAAGAATTCTGTAATCTGCAGAGATCGGTACCGTTGAACCGAGGCCGTCTGCCTCACCGATCCACTCTCCCTCCAGAATCGTTTCCGAGTCGGTAAGAGAGTCCCGGTAGGTAACTCTGTACTCTCTGCTGAGCGCCCATCTCCGAACATTAAGGGTTGAGTCTTCACGAACCTCCTGAACCGGCCTTCCTCTCCACTCTGAAAGCCTCATGGAGACGATCGGTACATTTTGCAAGATCGTTGCGCCATACTCATTTGCCAGTTCCAGAATCTCATCATTCTGGTCCGTCTGTATATCGAAAAAAGCAAGATTTGGCTGCGTTCCACCTGTTTGAAGGTCAATTCGCTGCAAAAGCATCTCCTGCGAAAGGTAGAGAATTCCAATCAGAAGCATCCCCATACCAAGTGTAAGGACGAGTATGGATGTCTGATTGTTGGGACGGAATAGATTGGATATTCCCTGACGCCATATGTAGGGGAGGCTTTTCAGACGAAAGGCCCGGATCAATCGAACAAGCAGGTTGGCTGTCACTAATAGCAGGGCAACAGAGAGGTAGATACCAGCTGTAAAAACCACTGCAAAGAGCCAGCCCTCCAGCATCCAGGCCAATGTGGCAGTGATGATCAGTGTAGCCAGTCCGGCCCCGGCCAGTTTTGTTTTCATTCCGAGATGCTGCATGGGGGAGAACTCCACATTTCGAATGGCCAGCAGTGGCGGCACCTTGTTTACACTGGCAAGCGGCAGGAGGGAACATGCCAGGCTGATGAGAACCCCGGTAGAGAGTCCCGTCAGAAGTACCGGAACCGAAATTCTCTGTACAATTTCAAAAGGGAGGAAGTCGGTAAAGAGTACCGGCAGGTAGCTTTGTATCAGCACTCCCAGGATCGCTCCTAAAATGGCTCCCGTACAACCGATTATGGCAACCTGAATGGTGAAAATGTGCAGAGCCTGACGAGAGGAGACACCCAGACAACGGAGCGTGGCAACAGTGCCGCTTTTCCGTTTGATGTAAATGTAGATAGCACTTGCCACTCCGAGTCCTCCAAGCAGGAGAGCGACAAATGCGACCATACCCAAAAACTTGCCCAGATTGTCCACGATCGCTGCAAACCGCTCCTTGCGGGACTCTACGGTTGTAGTTCGGATTTGATGTCCCCGAAGCATGGGGCGAACAGATGAGACCAGCTCAGAGACATCTCTCTCCGGCGGAAACTGAAACCAGGTTTTATATTCGACCCGGCTGCCGCGGGTGAGCAGGCTGGTCCCTTCGACAACCTGTTTCGGTATAAATACTCTGGGCCCGATCAGGGTAAAGGCGGCAGACTCCCCGGGGACCTCCAGGATTCTTCCTGCAATAGGCAGGCTCCGGTTACCGACCCGGATCGAGTCTCCGACAGAGAGTCCGAACTGGACCATGATGGAGTGGTCTACAAGAGCTGAATGTTCCTCCTGGTAGCTGTATGCTGCTTCCCGGGGGAGTGTCACGAGCTCTCCATACCAGGGAAAGATACCGTCAAATGCCCGAACCTGTGATAGTCGCGTTTGGCCGCTCTCGCCGTAAAGAACCATCGATGAAAATTCAATGGAGGTGGATTGATTGCCGCCAATCGAATCGATCATTGTCTGGATCCCATCCGGGTATGGAAGTGCACTTCTCATCTCCAGATCTGCACCGAGCAGTTCCCGGGCCTGATCTTCAACGGTCAGAAGCACATCGCTTCGGAATGAGAGAATCGCAACCAGTGCAGCGACTCCGGCAATGATTCCGCTGCAGTAGAGAAACAGGCTTTTGTATCGTGACCGTGCGTCCCGCCAGGCGGTTTTAAAACTGAAAGCATCTGGGAGGTATTGCCGGATCATGGCGATTCTGTCGTTACTTCCGGTTGAGCGTGAGGGCTGTCCGCCGTGTAGAGGTCCGAGGCAACAGAACCACTTCGCAGTCGAATCACCCGGTCGCACTGTCCGGCAAGGTCCAGATCGTGGGTAACGATGATCAGTGTGGTCCCCTCTCTTCTGTTTAGTTCAAACAGAATCTCTTCGATCTGTCTCCCGGTTTCGGTATCCAGATTTCCTGTCGGTTCATCGGCAAAGAGAATTTCCGGCCGGTTGATAAAAGCCCGGGCGATGCCTACTCGCTGCTGTTCCCCCCCGGAGAGTTGTGTCGGATAGTGGCCGGTCCGTTCCTCCAGGCCGACGCTGCGGAGAAGCTCCAGGGCTCTGTTATAAATCGGTGTATATGCACCACCCCGAAGCTCGGCCGGAACCATCACATTCTCAATTGCAGTCAGTGTCGGGATGAGCTGAAAGGATTGAAATACGAAGCCCGTATATCTGTTTCGGATCGCAGCGAGTTGATCCTCATCCATCCTGTTGAGGTGGTGGTTTTTTAGAAAGATATCTCCTTCGGAAGGATGGTCAAGGCCGGCACAGAGTCCCAAAAGAGTCGTTTTACCGCTGCCGGACGGGCCGGTGACAGCGACACTGATCCCCGGTTCGATTGAGATTGAGACCCGGTCGAGAACGGTTAGAGATCGTTCTCCGTTTTTGTAACTTTTGCTTACACTGTCCGTTCGCAGTATGGATTCTGATTGCATCAGAACTGGGGTTATTGAATGACAAGTATCTTCGAACTAAAATCGATAAAGATCATCATGGGAACAATAGTAAAAAAGCGATCAGTTCCGGCTGTTACTCTTTTTATCCTTCTGTCCGTTTTTTTACACTTCCCGCACAGCGGCCTGGCAGGGGCGCAGCCGGTTACGGTCATGTTTTTCGGTGACAGCATTACAGCCGGTAACGGCCTGGAACAGGAGGAGGCTTATCCGGCACTGATTCAGGCCCGGGCCGACTCTGCCGGAATTCCCCTTACAGTGATCAATGCCGGTGTAAGCGGAGAGACCTCGGCTGGAGGAATGCGAAGGGTGGATTGGGTTTTCCAGCGTGCGATCGACATCTTTGTCCTGGAACTCGGAGGGAATGACGGGCTTCGGGGTATCAACCCTGATGTTACAAAATCGAATTTGCAAGGAATCATCAACCGGGTCAGGGAGCTGTCACCCGAAACCGATATTCTGTTGACCGGTATGGAGGCGCCTCCAAATATGGGTGAGGATTATACGAATCGCTTTCGGGAGATCTTTCCGGAGCTTGCCGTGGAGAATGAACTCTCTTTTATGCCTTTTATCCTCGAGGGTGTCGCTGGAGATCCGGATTTGAACCAGGCAGATGGAATACATCCGACAGCAGAGGGGCACTCGGTGATTGCGGAGAATCTGTGGGAGTATCTGCAGGAGCTGCTCCCTGCTTCGCCATAAACAGCTTCCGTCAAGCGGAAGTTGTCAGGTTCGGTACAAATCTCCGAAGCAGTACCAGGGTCAGGCAGATGCTAGTATAGGTCCGATGTCAGCTTCGCATCATGGCAGAGCCTATTCCAGCAGGTAGACCACCTTGACAGTAGTGCGAATGACAACTTCTTGTGGAAATTCCATCAGGGAGCTGCTGTCGGCCCGGAACATCGCAGTTTCCATGTTTGGCCGCCAGATATCCGGTGGTGTACCATGCTCTACTGTCACGATCCGATCGACCGATTTGCCTATAGAAGAAGCGATTACATCCGCTTTTTGACGGGCTCTCTCCATTGCATTTCTCAAGGCGTCTGACTCTCCATTTTTTTCACCGGAAGTCCCAAACTGGCCGCTGAAATTGTCAAATCCGTTTTCAATCAGGTAGACCTGAATCCCCTCATACCGGCTGATATCCTCAAGCGTAAGCCGAACCTGCTGACGGGAGGTATAGATTCGCTCATTTTCGCGGTTCCAGCCAGAGCTGATATTCATCGGTTGGAAGTAGAGTTGTGAAGAGTCAATTTGTTGATCCCGGATCAGCGATGCAAGCTTCTCTTCAAGCTCCTTATGTCTCTGGAAGACTGCCTCCGGGGTAGAATCGTCTACCGTGATTTGAATCTGGAGGGAGACCAGGTCAGCCGGAAGTGAGATCTCTCCGGTTGCCTCCACAGAAATCTGTATCGGTTGGGCATAGACAGAGGGGAGGCCCGATAAAAGGATCAGTATCAATGTTGAAAAAAGTGTGATGTTTCTCTGCATGGTATTAAAATAAACGTTGATGGAGACCTTGTACGAATCCTCCTTTATGTAGTTACTTTATGTCTGGTAACGAGGATATGTGTATGTATCGTACGAAGAAACGTTGGGAGTTGTCCGACAGTCCTTTTCTTTTTTTAATAAATTTCTCATTGTTTTAAATACTCTGAAATTCCATATTAAGAGTAAGGTCATTCATCGTCATGGGTAGTATTGTAATTCGGGATCTGCTCCTTGATTATACACAATTGACGATAAGGTTAACTATCAATCTGAATGGAGGTTCCCATGGCAACCCGTCAATTACTCTATCTGATCCTTTTTCCTGTTTTTTTAGCTCTTCCCATGGAAGCGCTTCCATTTTCTGCTGATTTTGATCTGCAAGTTGTCATTAACGGAACAGTAACTGATGCTGATGATGGAGAACCACTTCCGGGTGTCAATATAATGGTTGAGGGGCGGATTATCGGTACTGCATCCCGCGCCGACGGCAGTTTTACGCTGTCGGTGGCCGGGGATCCACCGATAACCCTTCTCTTTTCAATTGTCGGATATCAGTCAGAGCGTGTAGAAATAACATCCTCAACTGTCAGTGACCTTGAAGTAGCGATGTCCGAGAGGACGATACTCGGGTCGGATGTAGTCGTATCTGCATCGAGGGTAGAAGAGAGCTTTATGGAAGCTCCGGTCTCCATTGAACGAATGGATGGAATTTCGATCTCTCAGACACCATCCGATAACTTTTACAAAGCCCTGGCCAATTTGAAAGGGGTCGATATGACGACCAGCAGCATTAATTTTCAGATTATTAACTCCAGAGGTTTTAATTCTACCGGAAACACCCGAATGGTTCAGTTGGTTGACGGTATGGATACCCAGGCGCCCGCCCTCAATTTTCCAATCGGGAACCTGAATGGCCCGGGAGAGCTGGATGTAGAGAGCATTGAATATATCCCAGGTGCAGCATCTGCTCTGTACGGGCCGAATGCATTTAGTGGTGTACTGCTGGTTGATAGCAAAGACCCCTTCAGATATCAGGGATTGAGCTTATTGGTCAAGAGCGGAGTAAACCATCTCGGGGGAGACTCTGGTCTTGGAGAACCAGGCAGCCCGGAACCGATGTATGATTTTGCACTGCGACATGCGCAGGCGTTCAATGACCGGTTTGCCTTCAAGGTGAATCTGGCTTACTCCACGGCAATGGACTGGCATGGAATTCATTACGGAGACAAAAACCGGGGATTGCAGGGAAATCTTGGGGTAAACCCGGCTGAAGATGGTACCCATCTGTATGGTGACGACGGCTCTTTCAACATCGGATTGTTGGGAGTGAGCCAGGAGTTCGTACAGAATTTTGCAGCCCAGACTGGCCTCTCTCCTGATCAGGCACAGCAATACGCGATGGCAATTCCTGCCCAGCCGGTTAACAGAACCGGCTATCGTGAGCTCCATCTGGTTGATTATAATGCGGAAAACTTTAAGATCAATGGAGCTATGCATTACCGGTTGTCCGATCTCGCAGAACTGAGTTACTCTTATAATTACGGATCCGGAACATCGGTCTATACAGGGGCACAGCGCTACAGTTTGAACAAATTTAATATCTCTCAACACAAGCTGGAGCTGACAGGGGATAATTTCATGGTGAAAGCGTACGGAACCTTTGAAGATTCCGGTGATTCGTACATTGCAGATTTCGTCGGGTTCTCTGTAAACGAAGCCTACAGAAGTAATACAAATTGGTTCGGCACCTATGGCGGGACGTTTGCCGGAGCGCTTCTTCAGCAGGTAGCACAGGCAACCGGCTCAACAGATTACAATGCGGCGGTTGTCAATGCCGTACTGACAAACCCGCAGGCAGTGACTCAGATTCATCAGGCAGCCCGTATGGCCGCAGACCAGGGACGATATGAGCCGGGCAGTGCTGAATTTGAGGCGGCAAGGGATGCAGCACTTCAGAGTACGATCCCTGACGGTGCCCTTTTTGACGATCAGTCGAGGTTTTACAATGTTGAAGGGAACTATGACTTTACAAATGATATCGACTTTTTGGACCTGTTAGCGGGTGTCAGTTTCCGGCAGTTCCAGCTGCGATCGAACGGGACAATATTCGATGACCAGGGGGGTGTGAATATCAATGAATGGGGTGCATTCGTGCAAGCATCCAGATCACTTTTGGATAACCGGCTCAAACTGACCGGTGCGCTCCGTTATGACAAGAATGAAAATTTTGACGGACAGGTGAGCCCCCGGCTGTCGGCAGTATTGAATGTCGGAGAAAGCCAGCACATTCGTACCTCTTTTCAGACAGGGTTCAGAAATCCGACCACCCAGGGGCAGTATATTGATCTGAATGTTATCACAGCTCGACTCCTCGGAGGTTTGCCCCGGTTTGCTGAAAAATACAGCATCACAGAAAACACCTATACGATTGAGTCTGTTCAGGCCTATACGGACCAGTTTCTGCAGGACCCTTCTAATCCCGGGAACGCGATGCTGGCGATTAGCGAGTTGGTGCCTTACTCCACACATAACCCTGTAAAACCGGAACAGGTACAGGTTTTTGAGGTCGGATACAAAGGGTTAATCGGGGATCGACTACTGATTGAC
>JBBDRW010000162.1:0-3126 GCA_040905265.1 Balneolaceae bacterium
TTCTGGCGAAACAGGAGAGTGGGCCTCTCTTGATCATTGCAGAGCGAATGGACGAAATATACAGCTGCCTGAAGAAGACCGGTCTTCACAACCAGTTCAAACCCGAATATACCCGAATGGTCCCGGCTCATTACCTGGTACGGCTGAATGTGATCGGCTGCCCGGATCCAAATCCTGACTATCATCGCTATTTTACTCCAAAACGGAACAGACTCTCGGCAGACCTTGACGAAATTGGCCGTACCTACATCACGGCATTACAAGGCGAGTGTAGAAAATGGCTGAAACAGATACCGGAAAAAGAACCGGTCGGGGTACTTTTCTCCGGCGGGATTGACAGCGGATCTGTCTTTCTGGTCCTTTATCATACCATGAAATCGATGGGAATCTCCCCGGGCCGGCTGAAAGCATTTACGCTTGGAACTCCCGGAAGCCCCGACGCCGATCAGGCATTTAGGTTTCTGGACAGCCTCGGCCTCTCCCTTTTTCTGGAGATACTCGAAACCGACTCATCGAACCTGGACTATCGTGAGACCATCCAGGTGATCGAAGATTATAAAAAGCGGGATGTGGAAGCAGCGACTGTTACCCTTGCTACCTGCAAACTGATTCGCGACCGTTATCCTCATTGGAAATATCTTGCAGACGGTGATGGCGGTGATGAAAATCTGAAATCCTACCCGATCGAAGAAAATCCTGAACTGACCATCCGAAGTGTTCTGAACAACCCCCTCCTGTATCACGAAGGGTGGGGTGTCGACAAGATCAAACACTCCCTCACCTACTCTGGCGGCCAGAGTCGCGGACACGTTCGCAACTATGCTCCGGCCAGAGTCTGTGGATTTGAAGGATTTAGCCCCTATACATTGCCCAACGTTATTGAGGTTTCCGAAGCGATCCCGTTTATACAGCTTACAGAGTGGAAGCATGAGGAACTCTATGCACTGAAGGGCGAAATCGTACGTCGTGGTGTCGAAGCGGTTACCGGAATGAAGATGCCGATATATCCGAAGCGGCGTTTTCAGGAGGGGGCTGTCGGCCGGGAAGAGTTTCTACAGATATTTCCAGAGGATGAATCGGTCTACCGACAATACTTTCGCTCTCTCTATGCTAGATAATTCATCTGTAAAAGCCCTTCGACCGGCCAAAAACCGGACCGATCCGACCAGGCCCTACTTCTGGCTGTTTGAAGAGGAACCGGACGGCGAGGGGAACCTTACGGATGTACAGACCATTTTTCTGACGCACAGCGAATGCCCGTTCAAGTGTGTGATGTGTGATCTCTGGAAAAACACCCTCGACCGAAAAACACCGGCGGGGGCAACTCCGGAACAGATTCGTTATGCTTTGGGCCGCCTGCCGCCCGCACCAGTCGTTAAACTCTATAACAATGGAAACTTTTTTGACCGGAAGGCTCTCCCTGTTGAGGACTATCCGGCTATTGCCAGTCTCTTGCACAACCACAAACATGTGATTGTAGAGAACCATCCCAAACTGACCAATGACCTGATCCCCCGTTTCAGGGATCTTCTTAACGGTACGCTTGAAATTGCAATGGGACTCGAAACCATTCATCCGGACGTACTTCCTGCACTCAATAAACAGATGACCACCGGTCTGTTTGCAGACGCCGCAGAAAAGTTGCTTCGCATGGGAATCAGCGTACGGGCATTTGTTCTGCTGAACCCCCCCTTTTTAACTGACCGGGAAGCAAATATCGAATGGTGTATCAAGTCGGTCAGGTTTGCATTCGAAGCGGGTGCCACAGCCTGTACAATTATACCGGTCCGTACCGGAAACGGAGCGATGGAACGGCTGCAAAAGCAGGGTGATTATATCCCACCCGATATTGATGCGATTGAATCGGTGTTCAAACAGGCACTTGACCTACATGCCGGCAGAGTCTTTCTTGACCTGTGGGAACTGGGAAAATTCATGACCTGCAGCGAATGTGTAAATCTCAGGAAAACACGGCTCCATAACATGAACTTGCAACAGAGAGACTTGCCACAGATTACCTGCAGAAGCTGCAATTCATCCCCATGAACATTTCCCCTTCAGAGAACCGTAATTTTGATATCATCGTTGTCGGTTCCGGATTTGCCGGTTCTCTGGCAGCCATCTGCCTGGCCAGGTCCGGATTTCATGTCTGTTTGGTTGAGAAGAACAGCCACCCCCGTTTTGCAATCGGAGAATCTTCCACCCCGATTGCAGACATGATTCTTCGCTCGCTTTCCAGGGAGTATGATCTCCCATGGCTCTATCCACTCAGCCGGTACGGGTCCTGGCGCAGAGAATATCCGAAACTCACTTGTGGCCTGAAGCGTGGTTTCAGTTATTTCCTCCATAGAAACGAGGAGCCTTTTCAATGTACTGCTAACCACGACCACGAACTGCTGGTTGCCGCAAGTGGCAACGATGAGATGTCCGATACCAACTGGTTTCGCTCCGATCTCGATGCATTTCTTGTCTCGCAGGCAGCTGCCTATGGTGTTACATTCCACGAAGAAACAGGAATCAGGGAGTGCAACAGAACAGTCGATGGCCGTTGGAAGATAGAACTCCATTCTGGTGAAATGAGAACAGATGCCACTGCACGGTTTCTGATTGACGCAACCGGTTCAAGTCGGTTTTCAGAACAGTTTTTAGGAACAGAGAACATGGCAGATACATTTCTTACCGACTCTGAAGCCTGTTTCACCCATCTGGCTGGAGCTGAACCGTGGACAAACATACTCCAAACCCGGCCGGGTGTTGTAATGGAAGACTATCCGTTTCAGCCGGATCACTCGGCGTTACACCATCTGATTGATGAAGGATGGGTCTGGATGCTCCGCTTTACCAACGGATTGTTGAGTTTGGGAATCGTTCTGGATAGAAACAGAGAAGTGAACCAGAACAGAAGGCCCGGGGAACCACGGCCTCAGATACTGGACAGATACCCCTCACTGAATCAGATACTGCTGAGTGCTGTACCTGCACCGGAACCGGGACAGTGGATCGACTCCGGGCGGCTCCAGAGACGTCTTTCACATACATATGGAAATGGGTGGGCAGCATTAAATCATACAGCCGGATTTGTAGATCCTCTGCACAGTACAGGAATAGCCCACTCACTCTCCGGTA
>JBBDRW010000163.1:0-18935 GCA_040905265.1 Balneolaceae bacterium
CCGATATATCGGTTTCAAACACTTGAGAACCGTTCGCTGCAGCTGTCTCCCGGATCACGACAAGTGCCTCCTCAGGCAGGCTTCCTGTTACCACCGGACGGCCAGATTTGATGATTCCTGCCTTCTCCCTGGCTATTTCCCCGATTGTATTACCGAGAAAATCGGTGTGGTCCAATGATATGGAGGTAATGACACTCACTTCCGGGGTAATCACATTCGTCGCATCCAGGCGGCCACCCAGACCGGTTTCTATAATAGCCAGATCGACATTCTGACGGTTCAAATACCAGAACGCGATCGCTGTACTGAGCTCAAAATAGGTGAGTGGCACCTCTTCCAGATCCCTCTCATACCGACGGAAAAATTCAAGCAGTTCTTCGTCCGTAATGGTTTCATCATTCACCCGAAATCGCTCATGAATGCGTGTCAGATGAGGGGAAGTATAAAGCCCAACCCGGTACCCTGCTTCCATGTAAACAGAAGCGAGCATCTGGCAGGTTGTCCCCTTCCCGTTCGTTCCGGCAACATGGATCGACCGGAATCCATTCTGGGGATTTCCCATTCGTCTGGAAAACTCTTCCATGTAATCCAATACAAAACGGGTAGCGGACGCACCGACACGTCCAAACATCGGGATGCTCTCCAGATAGTTATGCAGATCTTCAGCAGTAGTAAATCGGCCGGACATCAGGTTCTGGTTCTGTGAAATATCAGCTAAGGTGGCTGCTTTTATACTCTTCAAACGCCTGAAACAGCGATTCGTAGAACGGATCTTCCTTTGGAAACCGGACTTTTTCCAGCTTGGTTACCGGGAGAATTTCTTTCACGGAATTGGTAACCCAGACTATGTCCGACTCCAGAAGTTCCTCCGGCCTGTACCGGCCGAAAATCAGTTCAACACCCTTCATCTCCGTGATCAGTGTGGAAACCAGTTGTCGCTGAATACCAGGAAGCAGGTCACAATCTTCCGAAGGTGTGAAGACCCTGTTACCCTTTTTCCAGAATATATTTGCGAGTGCCGTCTCCGAAACAAGGGCATCTCTTGTCAGAATCAGTGCATCATCAGCCCCCTGCCTTGCTGCCTGCTGCCACGCCTTCATATAGTGAATTGCATTGCTCAGCTTCAGGTTGGATGGCCGGCTGGAGCCCGGTACGGACCTCACATCCGACAGGGCGAGCTGGTATCCCTCTTCAGGATCGGGAACCGGGTCTGTTGTCACAACTGATTGGAGGGCAACCTCTTTGCCGATGCTATACCCCCTTCCGCCTGAAAGAGAACACTGTATCCGAATCGAAGCTCTCGAAGAACCGAGCCGGTTCATTCCCAAAAGCTTGCCGACTATATTCCTCAGCTCTTTCACACTCGAAAACGGACTGGTGGTGACTCCCAGATAGTAGAGCCCCTTCGCAAGCCGCTCCAGGTGTTCCTCCAGATGGAGAAACTCTCCTTTGTAAGAGAGAAATGTTTCAAAACATCCGGCTCCATACATCAACCCTTTGGACTCTGCCCTGAAGACTGGCGTTCGGTCAGAGAGAATCTCCCCGTCCACCCAGATATATCGGTCTTGTTTACTCATCCGGCATCAATCTTTCAATAATTTGCCGGGTTCGAACACTGTCTTCTCCGATCTGGATATCGACAAGCCGCCCGGATCGGTCAATAAATATCTGGGATGGGATACCGGGGACCTGAAGATCGTTGTAGAGAGAGGTTCCCTGAACAAAATGGAACGGAAACTCGTCGGAGTCAATGTAAGCCTCCGCTTCATCTTTGCCATCTTTCACCACGGCTGACAGTATGGCCAACTCCGGATGATTCTCCGAGATTTCTATTAATAATTTATGGACGTTTCGTGAGCGGCCCGACCAGCTCGACCAGAAATCAATGACCACAGGACGACCCAGAAACGATGAAACCATCAGAGAGTCCCTTCCCGTCATTGTCTGAAATCCCAACTCTTGAAAATCGACAGCAGACAGATTTTCACGAAAAGTCTCTGCCTGTTTCTTCTGGTAACTGATCGTTCCGTAAAGAATAACTACGACCGTCAGAGCGGCACAGGCACTTAGAAACAGAGGAAAGTATTTGGGGTCAATTCTCATAAATGCTCAATACAGAACGGTCAGTAGTTGGAAATAAACCGGGATGAAAGTCCTCACCTCAACTTCACCAGTTCTCCGTCGGACTCCCAGGCAGATGAATCGAAACGCGTGCTGAAGAGCCGATGAATTCGGAGAGCTATTCCACCTCTTCTGTTTCACCAGTTTCACTGTATGTGTTGAGAATGTAATCGTCCAGAATCTTCATAAATTCCTCACCTATCCGATCTCCTCTCAAGGTTGTGAAGTGCTCTCCATCCACATAAACTGGCGCCACTGGGTCTTCAAACGTTCCGGGAAGAGAGATTCCGATATTTGCATTCCGGGACTCTCCCGGGCCGTTTACCACACAGCCCATCACGGCTACATCCATCTCTTCTACCCCTGGATAGGCCTCTCGCCAGACCGGCATCTGGCGTACTACATACTGCTGTATCTCATCCGCCAGTTCCTGGAAATAGGTGCTTTGGGTCCGCCCACACCCCGGACAAGAGGTGACCTGCGGAATAAAGCTTCGGATTCCGAGAGACTGCAGAATCTGCTGGCAGATTCGAACCTCTTCAGCACGGTCAGCACCCGGCATCGGCGTCAGGGAAACCCGGATGGTATCCCCGATCCCATCCTGCAGAAGTACGCCCAGTGCCGCTGCACTGGCGACTGTCCCCTTCATCCCCATTCCTGCTTCCGTCAAACCGAGGTGAAGAGGATAGGGAAGCTCTTTGGCAATCCGGCGGTAAACAGCAATCAGATCCTGAACCCCGGACATCTTGCAACTGATAATAATCTTGTCTGAAGAGAGTCCTACCTCCTCGGCGAGTAAAGAGGATCTCCGCGCACTCTCTACCATGGTATCGAGCATTACTTCTCTGGCAGATTTTGGTTTCCGGCGCTGGTTATTCTCGTCCATACGCTCGGCGAGAAGTTGTTGATCCAGTGATCCCCAGTTCACTCCTATCCGTACCGGTTTGTCGTGAATAATCGCCTGTTCGACAATTGTACAGAAATTTTTATCTCTCCCCTTCGTGCCGGTATTACCGGGATTGATCCGGAATTTGGCAAGAGCAGCCGCCATATCGGGATAGCCGGGCAACAACTTGTGGCCATTGTAATGAAAATCCCCGATAATCGGGACCCCGATACCCCGATTCAACAGCTTCTCTTTAATCTCGGGTACCGCCATGGCCGCTGCATCATTGTTAACCGTAATTCTCACCAACTCCGATCCGGCCAGATAGAGATGCTCAATCTGCTCAACCGTCCCCTTAACATCTGCAGTGTCGGTATTGGTCATAGATTGAACTACGATCGGGGCATCCCCTCCCACAGCGACATCTCCGACCATAACTCTGAGGGACTCTCTGCGTTTTATAGGTTGCATGTTTCTGCCATTTTCAGTTTCGTTTGCTCAACTCAAACAGTTTCTTCTTCTCTTCTGCAGTCAGTGCGTCATACCCGCTTTTCGAGATCTTTTCCAGTATGTCGTCCAACTCATCTCGCTCCTCCTCTTCAATGATATCCACATCACTGACTGAATACATCTTTTTGTTTCGTGTTCGCGTTCGTTTCGGCGATCTGTGAAACAGATTTTCAAACGGACGGACCACAGAACTAAGATCATATCCTGAATAGTGTGCTGAAATCAACAGGTATCCGACTGCAGCACCTCCAATATGAACGATCCGTGCAACATTATCTGCTGCACCTAAAAAAACCAGGTCAAAGAGGATCAATCCGGCAACCAGAAACCGGGCTTCTATCGGTGGCAACAAGAATAACATAATCGGAGTTCTGGGATACATTACGGCAAACGCAACCATTACTCCGAAAACAGCTCCTGAAGCACCGATTACTATATTTCCACCGAAAAGTATCGAAAATCCAACATCAAGGAGAGCGCCCCCGACCCCCGACCCGAAGTAGATCACTGCAAACGTTCTGGGGCCGAGCCCCTCCTCGACCGCCCGCCCCATCCACCAGAGCCAAAGCATATTGAAGAGCAGATGAAATCCGCTTCCGTGCAGGAACATATAGGTGATAAAACGCCATGGCTGAAACAGCACGACGGACAGATCCGGATTGAATGAGAAGAGCTGTACAAGCCACTGATTAAATGACGAACCGCCGATAGCCTGCAGAAAAAAGAGGACCACGTTGATCGTAATAACCACGCGTATCGTCGCAGGCATGCGCATATAACCGCGCTTGAGTGCAGCACCAAACGAGTCCTGAACCATATTCAGATCGGTTTTGAGTGGTTGTTCATCATCTCTGCAGAACGGTTTTGAAAAGCTCCTGGATCGTAATGAACAGATTCTCCTGAAAATACATCTTTTATAAACTTTCTGAAACCAGGTCCCCGGTTCATGGGACCGAATCCGTATGCAGTCATACGGCCCGGTTCAAATTCATTCAATCTCTGTCAGAACCTTGTTAATAGTAGTCCCGTTCCCCTTTGATCCCCCAGTACTTAATCAAGGCAAACCCGACGACCATCCCTCCGAGATGGGCAAAATGAGCGATCCCGCTGCGTGTGCCTGTAATACCAAAGAAAAGCTCGATACCACCAAAGATCGCTACAAAATATTTGGCTTTTATCGGCATGGGAGGAATCAAAAGCATGATATAGCGATCCGGAAACATCATCCCGAATGCAAGGAGAATTCCAAATACTGCTCCGGATGCTCCAATCGTCGGTGCCCCTCCGCCATCAATCCACATGTGGATCAGCGCCGCCCCGATTCCTGTCAGGAAGTAATAGGTAGTAAATCTCCGGGTACCCCAAAACTGCTCGATCGCCTGGCCGAATATCCAAAGTGCAAACAGGTTGAAGAAAACATGCCAAAGATCGGCATGCAGAAACATATAGGTCACCAGCTGCCACGGCTCAAAATACCCTCCTCCAATCGGCCAGAGCGCACCAAATCTGAATAAAATATTGCCGATTCCCGGCGTCATCAGAGCCAGAAATACGAGCAGATTGATGATTACAAGATGTTTGACAGCAGGAGGAAAAACTGAAAATTGTGTATTGGGAGAGTAATTGGATCCTGAATAGCTCAAAAATCGACTGTTTGTGATTCAAATGGTTACGAAGTACCGAATCGATCAAGATAAGATAACTTCTTTATTATTCAGAATAGTGACTCCTGACTTTTGTATCCTGTCCCCAGGAGTCTGTCGGACTTAGATGATTGTCACGAGGGGATGTCAGGTTTGAGGCAGATGGACTCCTACGCTACCGGAACCTGTTCGAGAACCGGCCTTTCCACTTTTTCATCGCTCTCTATGACACCGTCCCGAAGGCGTACAATCCGGCGGGCATGCTCTGCAATCTCCTGTTCGTGTGTGACCAGGAGAATGGTATTGCCCGCAGAATAGAGCTCTTCAAAAAGTTTCATGATCTCCACGCCGGTTTTACTGTCGAGGTTTCCGGTCGGCTCATCAGCCAGCAGAATCGAGGGGTTGTTTACAAGTGCTCTTGCAATTGCCACTCGCTGCCGTTGCCCTCCGGAGAGTTCATTTGGCTTATGGTCGATCCGGTCACCGAGTCCTACCTTCTCCAGTGTCTCAATGGCCCGTGCCTTGCGCTCCGACGCTTTCACACCCGCATAGATCAGCGGAAGAGATACATTGGCAAGGCAATCGGTTCGGGCGAGAAGGTTAAAAGTCTGAAAAACAAACCCGATCTCACGGTTCCGGACCTCCGCCAGTTCACTGTCATCCAGTTCGCTAACGTTGTTCCCGTTCAGGACATAACTGCCTTCAGAAGGAGTATCCAGGCAACCGATAATGTTCATCAGAGTTGATTTACCTGAACCTGACGGCCCCATGATTGCGATGTATTCATTGCGACGGACATTAAACGTTACTCCGTTCAAAGCACGGACTTCCGTATTACCCATCATGTAAATGCGTTTCAAATCCTGAATTTGAATAACAGCTTCGTTTGTCATAGATCCCATTGTTTTAATTTTGTGCATAGATAGAACCGGAACCTGATACTTCCACCAGATCTCCGTCTGCGAGTTCCCTGGAGAGGATTCGATAACTGCCGGTCACCACTTCTACTCCCTCAGGAATACCGCTCTGTATTTGAATGTACCGGCTGTCCGAAATCCCTGTTGAAACTTCATGCATCCGGGCTATACCATCTTCAACGACAAATACCACCCTCCGATACTCTTCCTGACGCTCGATCGTACTGTTTTGGTCTCCGGTTTGTAAAGATTCCTCCTGAATCTCACTATCTTCCGAATCCCCATCTTCTGGCTCATCTTCCCGAACCGTGACTGCCTGAATTGGTACCGAAACCACATTATAGGCTGTTTCCGTACGGATATCTACTGTTGCCGACATCCCGGGCTTGAAATTCGGTACAAATCCAGCTTCGCCCACTTCCAGGACTTGCCCTTCCACCATCTGATCCGGAGTCATATCCAGGTTGTGGGGAGTTGATACACGAATCTTGACCTTATAGTTGGTAACCTGATCTGCCGTTCCGGAACCTGTCACTTGTGCAGAGTTGGCGATCTCGGTAATCACTCCCTGAAACACCCTGTCGGGGTAGGCATCCACTTCAATATCAGCTGTATCCCGGACCGCAACACTCACAATATCATTTTCATTGACATCCACCTCGACTTCCATCTGATCCATGCGTGCAATACGCATCATCTCCGTTCCAGCGGTCTGAGCCTGACCCAGTACCCGTTCACCCCGTTCAACGGCTAACAGACTGATGGTTCCGTCTGCAGGTGAGCGGATTACGGTCTGCTGCAATTCCTCTTCCGCGCGCCGCAACTGAGCCTCTGCACTTTCAATCTGGTATTCAGCAGCCTTGAAGTTGGCCTGTTCCGCCTCATAACTATTTTTTGACTGCATATATTCCATACGCGATATGGAGTTTCTCTCAAAGAGCTGTGCCCTCGTCTCATACTCCATCTGTGCCTGAAGCATAGATGCCCTGGCCTGTTCCAGCCGTGATCTCTGAGTGAGCAAAGCTGCATTCAGCTGATCAATATTCGCCTGGTAGATATCCGGTTTGATTCGGAGGAGCAAGTCATCCTCCCGGACAAAGTCACCTTCCCGGACGGTAAGTTCTATAATCTCTCCCGATACATCCGGCCGGATAATCACCTCTGTTTCAGGCTGCATCTTTCCGGATGCTGACACGATCTGTGTGATGGTTCGCAACTCTGACCTCGCAGTCTCAACCGTGTGCGTCGTTTCACCACTGTCCAGCCAGCCAAGAGATTTGGCGGCAATTGCCAGTAGTACAATCAACCCGGCAGTAAAGCCGAATATTTTAATAAGGCGCTTGGTTGCGGATCCTTTCGGTTTCATTGGGATCTCCCCATCGTATGGTTACATGTTTCGAAAGCTTTGCATCCGCCGGCTGGCGGATACAAAGCCTACGTTTATAGTGTGATACCCGCTTCTAAACGACCAATATAATAATCCAGAAGCTTTTCCTGAAATAAAAAATTATAGAGAGTTTGAAGTCTGTTGGACTGAGCCTGGATATAGTTCGTATTCGACTGGCTCAGTTCAATCAGGGTCGATGCACCTACTTCGTACCGTTGCTGTTCAGTTTCATATGCCCGTTCTGCGGCCCGAAGTGCCCGTTCGGTAGATTCCATCTCCTTGATCAGTGCCAAATAGTCATTATATGCCTGATTCACTTCCTGTGTCACCTGAAGCCGGGTATTCTCCAGAGCAAGCTGCGCATTTTTGTAATTGATCTCCTGTGAACGGACGTTGGTTCTGCTGTTCAGACGGTTGAAAATCGGAATACTGATAGATAGAGACAGGGATCTCCGGATGTTTTGATCGAAAAACTGGTCGTGGTAGGGAAGCCGGTTGGTATTACTGTAACTGGAGGAGAAACTTCCGCCTAAGCTAACAGATGGGTACAGGCTTGCCCTGGTTGCCTGCAGGGCACGAAAACTCGCTTCGATACTGTGCTCTTCACTTTTCAGATCCGCCCGGGTTTCAAGAGCTGCATTTACAAGAGTTCTCAAATCGTAGTCCTGCGGAATAACCACATCAAGATCAACTTCCGGTTCCACAAACTCATAATCTCCCAGTGGATCAATCTGAAGTTGACGGACGAGCTGAATTCGGCTCATATTGAGCTGGTTTTCGCTGGTTACCACCTGTAGCTCAGCATTCGCCATCTCAGCTTCCTGATTCAACAAATCGACATTGGGTCGCATCCCCTCCTCTACCTGGGCACGAACCTGCTCAAGCTGTCGCTCTGCAGTCTCCAGATTCTCCAGGTTCACATCCAGAAGTTCCCGATTCAAGAGGTACTGAAGATAACTGGACGCAGTATTGAAGATAACATTTTCACGGACTCTGCGGAGCTGCTCCTCCTGTGAAAGGGTCTCCAGCCTGGCGCTTCGCAGGTTGTTGATATTGGCAAATCCGTTAAAGACCGTAATGTTCGAACTGAGTCCGGTATTGAAACTGCTGATCGTCAAATCGTCAAAGTTACCGGTCGTTTCATCAAACTGACGACCTATACTCAATCCCCTGCCCATGCTGGCCGACAGGCTCGGGAAGAGATTCGCAAATGCACTCGTCTCCTGAGCGTGTCTCAGGTCGAGTGTATTAGCAGCCTGTTTCAGCTGATAGTTGTTGTCGATCGAGATCTGAATCGCCTCTTCGAGAGTGATTGTACGAGACTGGCCGAGCAGGCTCAGTGGAAGAAGCAGGAACAGAGTAGCGGTAAGTAGAATCCTCATAAAGGCGTATCTGATTTTGATTTTTGAGTATTACACGTCAAATGTACAGGAGAGTTGCAAAAAAAATGGAACCGGCTACCATCTTAAACGAATTTTAACATCTCTTACCATTTATAGTAGAGTCAATGGATAGGGGAATAGGTGAAAAAGGATAGAGAATTATGAATAGAAAAAAAGGACGGCAAGTGGCAGGTGATGGCGCAGAATGTATAGAATAAGATAAAAAAGGTACGGGTGCCCTCTCACCTAATTCCTGCTGCCTCCTTTCTGGCTTCCTATTTTTTCATCAAATGTATCCACCATAAATTGAACTGCACGACGGGCTGCAATGCGCTTCAACTCATCCAGGATCAGGGTAGCTACTCCGGGGCTTCGAACGCTGGTTTTACCCTTTGATTCAATACGTTTTCCGGTGGATCTCTTCCTTCGTTTGGGCAAACCGATTACAAATCCGGCCAACACAGAAATGGCAACCGCTTTGATCGGACTCTTTCGGATCGCTTTTCGCGGAATCAATGCCTCTATAACACTCTCTTTCGTCTCATGGATGGAATCATTCAATCCGGACTCGATTTGATTCAATTCAGCTTCCAGCAACCTCTTTCTCTGTTCCAGTTTCTGCATTGATATGTTTGGTGATCTTCCCAGTCTATCTCCTCACTCCTTGTGTCATGTCAACCATACTCTTGTGGAGTCAAATCTCGATCTTTTACCACATCGCATGGTTGACAGAACACTAGTCTGTTTTCATTTTTTCCGGTTTCATCGGTTCCGGCTGCTCTTTCCCGGACTGCTGATCCATTGAATTCAACAAATCATTCAGAATGCCTGCCTGAATCCGCCGGGTAATTCGTTTCGGCTTGAAATTAAGAAAAACTATACCTGCCAGAATCAGCGGAATGGAGGCTGCTAAAAAACCCAGTGAGAGGCTGTCAAGCAGATCACTCAGGTAATATCCGAATGCAATCCACGCTATAAAAAATCCACCGAAGATCATCAGTATGCCGATAAAGCGCTGGATCGATTCAGCGATGATCAGAGATACCTGTTCCCCGAGTTTCAGCCTGAATAGCTCAAACCGCTTCTCAATATAGATCCGAAGGGTTGCGATCGTTTCAGACACACCGGATTTATCAGAAATCGGGTCAGTAGACATTATTCATTGGATTTCGTCAGCTTCGCAGTAATTTGGCAATAATAAAACCTGCAACGGCACCGGCAAGGACACTTTTGATCGGATGTTTCCGGATCAGCAATTCAGCTTCTGTTTTCAGATCTTCGAGGTGTTCCTGAATCTGAGCTTCATCCAGAAAATCCCGCCCCTCTTTCATTACATCTTCCAGCTCATCACTGATATCATTGATTAAATTTTTCTTCATGGTAGTAAGTTGATACGTGGTTCAATGTGGAATACGGCCTCTCCTTGTAAACGTATTATTCTGGTTAACCATTCAATGGCCCACATTAGCCGGGAGCGGAGCCGAATGGGTCGGATACTGCTGTTCACAGAAGAAAAATAGTGATTACTGTGAACTTCTTATAATTGAAGCGGGTAAAAAAATTTCAATTCGGAGTCTGTAGAAGTAACATGGAGACCTGAGCCGGCCATATCGGTTTACTCATATCGCAGCGAGTCGATCGGATCCAGTTGAGCGGCCTTATAAGCCGGGTATACACCAAAGAGTACACCGATCACCGTCATCCCGATCACACCTGCGACAGCAGCACTCCAGGGAAATACGATGCTCGACTCAAGCCAGAGGGCAGCTCCGTTTCCTATCAATACTCCAGCCAGGATTCCAATAATCCCGCCGATCTGACAGATTGCAATTGATTCCATCAAAAACTGAGAGGTAATAGCCCGTTTAGTCGCTCCGACTGCTTTTCGGATCCCAATCTCCCGGGTTCGCTCCGTTACGGATACCAGCATGATATTCATCACCCCGATACCGGCACCCAGCAAGGCAATTCCTCCAACGACAAATCCGATCAGGTAAAGAACTCCGGTAAACTGATCAAAAACACCGGCAAGCGACTCATTGGTTTGAATTTCAAAATCACTCTCTGCTTCCGGAGCTACGTGACGAATGGCACGAAGCAGGCCGGTCATCTCATCAATAGCATCTTCAATCAACTCGATGGAGCGGGCCCGCACTTGTATGGCAATGCCCCTCTCTCTTCCGTAAACGGTCATCAGGGTTGTGTACGGAATCAGTACATAGCGATCCAGTGACTGGCCGAAAATATCCCCCCGTGCCGCAGCAACACCGATTACAGTATAGGGACGGCCCTCAACACGAATCGTCTGGCCAATCGGGCTGATAACTTCAAAGAGGGTCTCTGATACATCCGCACCAAGGATAGCAACCTGTCTGGCCTGATCGACATCTGCCTCCTGGAAATTTCGACCCAAATCCAGGTCGTACGCATTGTTTGGAAGATAGAATTCATTGGCACCGGTTATCGAAACATTCGGTTCCGTCTCCTGATCCGAGAAGTGAATACTGGTTGTCCTGAAATTGGTATTTGGCCCAATCTGTTGAGCAATCTGTGCCCGCTCCTGCAGCTCTTCCATCTGTCGGAACGTGATATCCTCCCGGTTCCTGTATCTCTCCCAGTCATCCCCCAACTGGATAGCAGGCTGCTTGGTAATGGTGATCACATCCCCACCCATCAGGCTGAGTGTATCCTTAAAGTATGTATCCAGCACCAATACGGCCGTATTGGCACTGATGATGGCGAATACACCGGACGCAATCGCCAGAAGCGTCAACGATGAACGTAGTTTATTCGTCCGAAGGGAATCAAACGCCTGAGTAAAAACTTCAAATATCCGCATTCAGGCTCCTGTATACTGTATTCTGAATTCTGTATTCATTCTATTCATACCGAAGTGAATCGATCGGGTCCGATTTGGCCGCTTTCCAGGAGGGCAAGAAACCGAACAGAAGACCGATAAAGGTACAGATCATGACTGCCTGAACAACCGTTGTCCAATCCATATAAGCGATAAAAAACTGATTGATCAGTTCGGTTACACCCATGGAGAGTAGAACACCGATCACGCCTCCGATCATACAGATAATAATCGCCTCAATCAGAAATTGCATCAGGATTTCCCACGATTTCGCACCAACCGCCTTCCGGATTCCGATCTCACGTGTCCTCTCCTTTACCGAAACAAACATGATATTCATAACACCGATCCCGCCAACAAAAAGGGCCAGTCCCGTCAAAAAGATTCCGATGCCATAGATAATCACTTTCATTGACTGAAACTGCTCCTCAAACATTCCCGGTTTGTTAATCGCAAAGTCATTCTCCTGAATCGGGTCCAGGCGCCGGATCTGCCTCATAATCCCTTCGACCTCATACTCCCCTTCCATAGCGAGTTCCTCATCAGGAAACTGTACCGTCAACCGTAGGCCGTTTCGCAGCCCGAAAATCTTCTTATAGGTCTGAATCGGAATCAATACCCGGTTATCCATATCTTCAAGCCCCAGAAAACTCCCCTGCTTCACCATGGTACCAATCACCAAAAATCGCTGGCCCTGCAACCGGATCATCTTGTTCAAGGGATCTTCATCCGGGAAGATCGCCTCTACGACACTTGCCCCCAGAATAACCACATTGGCCGCTCTCTGATCCTCGGATTCGGTGAAAAAACGCCCATATTCGATATCGAAACCACCGATTTCATAATAGTTAGGGCTCATTCCGTTTACACCGGCATTGGTCGCATCCCGATCCCGATAGCGGAGAGTACTACTGGCGTAGGCAGCAGCCGATACTACACTTGCCAGCCTGCTTCTCTCTTGCAGTGACTCGATATAGTCGAGTTCAATTTCACGGCGATTTCGATACTCCCACCATTTGTAATCTCCACCACCCAGGCCCCATGGCCACTTTTCTATATAGACCACATTTCGTCCGAGCATATCCATGCTATCCTCGAAACTGCGATCAACACCATCCGTTACCGTGTTCATCGCAGTAACCGAGACAATACCGATCACAATACAGGTGGTCGTCAGTATTGCCCGTGTCTTGTTGGTCCAGATTGCATGTAGTGCGATCCGTACCCCTTCCTTTATGCTAATTAAAAAGCGTTCCATTTTCATCTGTACGGGAAAAATGGTATTTCGTTTCATCAAAACAAAAAAAAGTATGTATTTTTAGAAAACGTATCATCATGGTACCGGCGGTTTTGATAGAAAACCTGGCTTTTTTACATAACCTTTGTTCAACGCGCAGGACCAAACATTCAAAACAACAACTACATGAAAGCAGACGTACTGGCATTTGGGGCACATCCGGACGATACAGAGCTCGGCTGCTCCGGAACATTGGCTAAACTGGTAGAGCAGGGAAAGAAAGTGGTCGTTGTCGACCTCACCCAGGGAGAGATGGGTACACGAGGAACTGTCGGAACCCGATGGAAAGAAGCGGAAGAGGCGAAAACGATACTGGGGTTAGCCGCTCGGGACAACCTCGGACTGCCCGATACCGAACTTGCCAATACACGTGAATTTCAGATTCCGATCATCGAGAGGATTCGCTTTTACCAGCCACATATTTGCTTTGTGAGTGCACCTTTTGACCGACATCCTGATCATGGAAATGCGGCACAACTGCTGATTGACGCACTCTACTTCAGTGGATTGAGAAAAATTGAGACCGTCGGGCAGGACCGAAAGAAACAGAATCCTCACAGGCCTTCACACATCCTTCACTACATGCAGGACCGGCCGTTCACACCCGATTTTGTATTCGACATCACGGATACGATTGAGAAGAAAGAGAAAGCGATTCACGCCTTTTCCACACAGTTCAATGTCGCCAACCCCGGAGATGAACCAGAAACCTATATCTCCAACCCGGAGTTTCTGGAGGGGCTTCGCGCCCGTGCCCGCCACTACGGCCATCTGGGTGGATTCTCCTACGGAGAACCCTTCAAATCGGTACAGATGCCGATCCCTCTCACGTCAATGAGCCTCTTTTTTGAAACATCGCCGCCAAGATAGACCCTGTCAGGCCTCTGGAATAAAAGCAGCAATTTCGGACATCAGAAACCGATGGATCGCCCCATTTCCGGCAACGATCTGATCCCCGGAGATCCAATCCTCTCCGCCTCTCCAGTTCGAAATCACACCTCCGGCCTCCTGGATAATCAATCCGGCAGCAGCAACATCCCAGGGACTCAGACCATACTCATAATACCCCTGAAACCTTCCGGCTGCCACACAGCAGAGATCGAATGCCGCCGCCCCGGGACGGCGCAGCCCCTGTACCTTGTCAAGCAGGTTTCGCATCAGGTTCATGTAGTGATCCATAAGGTTGTAATCCCGGTACGGGAACCCGGTTCCGACAAGGGCTGCCTCAGGTTTCTCAAGCGATGAAACATTGATTCTCTTTCCGTTCAGCCAGGCACCTCCGCCTCTGTACGCCGAAAACTCCTCATTCAGGTTGATTTCGATCACCACCCCGGCTTCTGGCTGCCGGTCGATCCACAGTGCAACCGAGACACAGTAGACCGGAAACCCATATGCAAAATTGGTAGTACCGTCGATCGGATCAACAATCCATACCCGGCCGGATGGTACCTGTAGGTTCTCTGCAGACTCTTCCCCCATAAATGCATCTTCCGGAAAATTCTCGTTGATTACATTCCGTATCGCTTTTTCAGTTGCCTTGTCTGCATCGGTCACCAGGTCATTCACACCTTTGTAACTGATCTTCAAATCCCCGTTGTTATACGATTTAACGATCTTTGCACCCTCTCTTGCCGCTTTCAATGCAACCTCATAGTCTCTGTTCATGTACGATCCTCACGCATTTTATAGGAAAAAGTTGATGGCGATTCTGCTTCCCCGCTCTTGCTCTGGTCGGGGTCCGGAAACAGGTCTGTGGCCGGAGTTCGTTGAAAGTGAGTAATTTCACGCTGCGTATTGGCCTGCGAACGTACCAGTTTTTTTCTCTCTTCCGGGCCTGCATGTTTCACCTCTTCCGCCAGCTGTTGCAGCTGTCGTTCAAGGTAGTTAAAACGCAGCGACTTCAGTGTGCTTTTTGCCGTTTTAATGGGATCTTTGTCCCGTTTGAGTTGTGTACCGATCTTCTCATGATGGCGTTCACTGGCCGAATAACGCTCCAGTATGATATCACCGGTCAGAGCTCCAAAAGGATCTTCACGATGGATATAATGGTCCACGCTCACCTCCTCTTCACTCTGATAGCGGTTGATGATATCTGTGTAGAATGCCGCCAGATCGCGGTCCTCAAAAAGTTTCTCGTTACAGAGCGATCCGATGTAGACAATCATCTGTTCACCGTATTGCAGCATCAGCCGGATCAGTTCCATTTCATAGTGTGGTCGTCTCTTTGCACGCCCAGGCGCCTGTTCAACCTCCCGGTGGTCATGCGGGCCGTCAAACGAACGGGTATCCGGAAGTGGGGCAGCTGGCCGGGGGTCACCGGTTACCTGCCGTTCCGAAGATTGTGATGAGAATCTGGATTTTCTCTTCTCTTCTCTCTTTTTTTCACCCAGAATCCGATTCAGTTCATTGAAAAGCTCTTTGTCACTGCTATTCCGGTACTTCTGCGTCAACTGATGGAGGTGCTGTACATAGACCTGCCGGTTCAGTTCATTCGGTATTTCAGCAATCGATCCCAGCGCGGTAGAGATGACATTCATTCTGTCGGCAGGGCTCTCCATCTCCCCGGAGCTTTCAGCCTGGCGGATCAGAAATGTGACGAAATCAGCGGCGTCATTTCGCTTCAATTCCAGAAACTCCTCCTTCCCGTTCTTCTTTACAAAAGAGTCCGGGTCCTCATTTTCCGGCAACTCCAGCAGGTCCACCTCCATCCCCTCCCGCAGAGCGATGTTCACCCCCCGCTTCATTGCTGCCTGGCCTGCAGAGTCCGAGTCATAAATCATCACCAGCCGTTTCCCGTACCGAAGCAGGATACGGATCTGCTGTGGAGTTAGCGCCGTACCGCTGGATGCGACTACATTCCCAACCTCGTGTTGCGCCATTGTGATCACATCCGTGTACCCCTCAACAAGAATCACCTCCTCCTTCCGGCGGATCTCGTTCCTGGCAAAATTGACACCATAGACTACTTCACTCTTGTTGTAGACCGGCGTCTGAGCGGAGTTGATATATTTGGCCTGTTTCTCTTTCCCAAGTACCCTGCCCGCAAATGCGATCACTTTCCCGGATGGGTTAAAGATCGGGAACATTAATCGCTCACGGAAAGTATCGTAAAAACCGTCATTCCGACGGCTTGGTTTTATCAGATCCGCCTTGAGCAGAAACTCCTCTTCGATCCCCTCCGCCTTTGCCGCTTTCAGAAGAGCCTCTCCGTCAGCCGGTGCATACCCGAGCCCGAACGTCTTGATAATTTTGCCGTCATAGCCCCGCTTCTCAAGATAGACTCTCGCCTTTTCCGCCTCCTCCGACTCTTTGAGCTGCCGGAAAAACCAGAGGCCTGCAAAGCGGAGCGCATGATAAATTCCCTCCCTCTCCTTGTGTCGTTCATCTTCTTCCGGCGAGTTCTCCTCCGGAAGAGAGACGCCATACCGTTCGGCCAGAGTTCGAAGTGCCTCCTGAAACCCGACTCCGTCCATCTGCATTACAAAACTGAAAACATCCCCACTCTCTCCGCACCCGAAGCATTTGTAGATATTGAGACTGGGGGTTACATGAAACGAAGGAGTCTTCTCATCATGAAATGGACAGAGGCCGGCATAACCGCTCCCGGACCGCTTCAGACGAACATAATCCCCTACCACCTCTACGATATCGGCAGCGTCGCGTATCTCCTCTTTCTTTTCGTCGGTAATCACTGTCTGTCCTGTATTTTATACTCATCCATTTTTTTCTCGGTAAAACCAAACAGTTGAATGATACCGAAAGTTGCTAACAAGCCAATCAGGGAGGCGCCAATGTCGTAAGGGTCGTAGACATTGTTTCCACCAAGATTATGAAATTTTAGTTCTTGAGAGATGACATATATGGAAGCTATGCATACAGACAATATATGGATATATGTATCCTTTACAGAGCCAAATCTACTGTTGAAATATTGACGTATTTGCAAAAGAATTCCAGTTATTAGAAGTGTTCCAATTGTTGCTTCTATCAAGTTTGGAATTGAATAAGAAACAATTAGAAAACTGTCAGATACGTCATTTCCAGATAGCCATGGTCTTATCAATAACTTGTTGAGAATAAATACAAGGATTGCTATCCCGAATACGTATCTGACATATTTCTTTATTGGTATTTCTTTCACTTTTTAAATGTGCTGCAACATTGGCATATCACCAATGCAATTTAGATGAAACTTAGAATAACGGAGTGATTGGAGTAAAACGGCAATTTGAGAGAAATTTTGCGTAGTGGGCATACAGTACATAATGCCTGTAGCATTTTTTCAAATATACATTTATGCTTTCGGCCTCGACAGTTTTTTATCGGCCGGCCGAAAATACCACGATAGTATGGTCATCATTAGAAGTGTAGTCGCTGGAATAAATTCTAACCAGATATGACCTGAGGCATAATGTGAGAACAACGCTCCTGAAAACAGGAAGAAAATACCTGCATATGCCCATTCCTTGAGCAGCGGATACTTCGGGATAACAATTGCGACAGCGCCCAAGAGCTTCCACATGCCAAGTATCGTTAGCACATAAACCGGGTAGCCCAATTTCACAATGCCCCATGCGAAAGGTGGCGCTAATGCCCCCTCTACTTCCAATCGCAGTAACTGTTGTATGCCGGAGGCCAGCAATCCAAATACGAGGACAACCGTTGCAACCCAATAGATAATCTTCTGAGTCTTTGTCATAATAACAAGATCGGAGTTTTTCATTTCAATTAGCTTTTTAAATGATTCTGAGTTTAAATGCAAGTGATTTTCAAAACTTCTTTCCCTTCACAATAGCCGATGCTATTTGTCCGCAGTGATGAGAATTATGGAAAAGGGTGATTGCCAAAAGATTGATTCTTGAAAGTGTCCCAAACCAACTTGTCTCTACTTCTTCAAGCCACTCACTGTCTGCTGTTTCCTTCACTAACGTTTCAAGCGTAGCGTATCCTTCTTCAAACAGCGTGCGACTTGTTTCAAGGTCATAATCTTCTCCGGTATCTGATTGCCCCATCGTGGTTCCCTCAACGTCTGTGTTATATCCAAAGAATTGAGCCATTAAATTTGTCGCTTCACCAATATGCCTGTAAATGAACCCCACAGATGCGGTTTGCTCCGTTAAACGGAGATAGGCGTTCTCTGTATGTATATCGTTTAGAATTCTCAAACAATCCTTCCGGCTCTGCTTAACCATTTGAAGTAAGATCTCTTTCTGCATGGGCTTTATGTTTTTTGTTGGTGTTTGTTAGATTATTTGCGGTAAACCTGTAGTGTTGAAAATTTCATAAAACAAATATATTGTCTGAATAATACTTTCGTAGTGGGTAATTTAGACTTTATAGCCGGTTGATTTGGCCATAAGTGCATTACTAACTTTGCAAGAAAAAATGTTATGAACCATCTTACCATCGTTGTTCCGGAGGGGCAGAATAACCTGGAAAGCATCGTGGGGACGTACCAGATATTTTCGCGGGCAAACACAATTTGGGAAAAGGCGGGAAGGAAAGCTTTATTTGACATTGAACTGGCTGGCCTTTCAAACGAAGTGTCATTCTATGACGATCTGTTTACCGTAGAGCCACAGACCACTATTTCGGTCATACATAAAACCGATCTCATTATTATTCCCTCGCTGAACCACAATTACCAAAAAGCGGTGGAGAGGAACAAAGATCTTATCAAATGGATTAAGAGACAGTATAAAAAGGGCGCTGAGGTAGCAAGTATATGTACCGGTGCGTTTTTGCTGGCTTCATCGGGATTGCTGGATGGCAAAAGCTGTTCTACCCATTGGTCTGTCGCGGAGAATTTCAGGAGTATGTTCCCGGATGTGAATTTACAAACGGACTAGCTGATTACCGATGAAGATGGAATTTATACGAATGGGGGTGCGTATTCTTTCCTGAACCTGGTCCTTTATCTTGTTGAGAAATATTA
>JBBDRW010000164.1:0-3031 GCA_040905265.1 Balneolaceae bacterium
GATGTCTGACAAAACTGGCAGTGTAAGGAAACCTGAATTGAAGGGCCCTGAACTTGCGCCGGTAAAAAAAATCTCTCTCTGCAAGTTGCGGAATCAATTCTTCAATCTCTTGAAACTGCTCTTCGCTCTTCATCGGGTTCTCGGAAAGTGTCAGTTCTCCCTTCTCTCCGACCATATATCTGGGCTTGAACGCAAAGGTATTCCCGAACTCCAGGTAGTGTTTCCAATGTGAGTGGACCCTGCATAACGTCTCCGGTACAAAGCCCAGGACGACAACGTCTACACTGTCGGGAAGTTCTGTTCTCAGATACCTCATCACAGCCTGGTCCGCCCCGTAGTTGCCAACTCCAAAATTGAGGACTTTGTTGCCGCTCTCTTCAGACAAGTATGCTTCCCATGTTTCACTGTCTTCTACCTGGCGGCAAAACGTATAGGAGTCCCCAAATGCTGCGAGTTTCGGTTCTCCGGCAGCATGGCTCTTTCTGGACCCGAGTTCATCGATGTGGAATGTAATTGGTCCGCCTTTTCCTCTCTCCGTGCCGGTTGTATTTGGCCGGCGTACCCATCCGAGCTCCGGGTCATAGCTTTTTGCAAAAAATTTGGCCAGCCCTTCCCGATCCAGTTGCGGCAGTTCATCCTGTTTCGTAATCAGCCACTGAAACTGTTTTCGATAGTGGTGAACCAGTAGTATCAACAACAACTCCAGGCCGGCTACGGCAAGTATGACAGCGAGGAACAGAGTCATACTCTTTCCAACATATCTCGAACCGCCTCCAGTTGCAGAACCTGTCTGACCAGCTCGTCTATATTCTCCCTGTCTTCGTCGTTCTCAATAACAAGATCTGCACCCGGAGGTTCCGGAAAGGGTATGTCCACCCCTACCACATTCGATATCTCACCGGAATCGGCTTTCCGGTAGAGTCCTTTTGTATCGCGCCGCCGCAACGTCTCCATTGAAGTTTTCAGGTAGACTTCCGAATAGCCCGGCATCTGTTCCCGGTTCCACTGCTGCCATTCGGGAAAAATGGAGAGAACGGCAGCAACGACATGGATGTCCTGCCTATGGAGCATCCTGCACAACATGGAGATTCGCTCTGCATTCCGCCTCCGGCCTTCGACCGTGTGATCCACATCATGTCCAAATACATCACGTATTACATCCCCGTCGAGCCGGACCAGGTTCGGAACCTCTTTTTTCAGTTCTGAATAGACCTGCTTGCTGATCGTCGTTTTTCCGGAACCTGACATCCCGATGAACCAAAGTACCATAGTAACGTATGTTTCAGGAGGCGATGAAAAACCAGGTTTTTCTGGCCCTCCGTTTGTTTAAAATTGTGTCTGAATCAATCCGGCAGTACAGTCCAGAGAGATTTTGTTTGAACGGATCAACTGCTCATATTTCTGCTCTCCACACCCGATGGCAGCAGGTATCATGAATTCTGCACATCGAATGGCCATATGTGAATTCGCGCCGCCATATTTGGTAACCAATCCGGCAATCCGGTGTGCAAATATCCAGTCGAAACCGGGGTCGGCACTCTCGATAAGCACGATTTTGTCGCTGATGTCCGGCGGCTCCTGGCCCGGTTTCAGGGAGATGCATTCCGCGTCAATACGCTTGTCTGTAATAAAATTCGGGTGGCTGACCTGAAATGGAACGACATGTACTCCGGCTTCATCGAACAGCACTTGCGGCAGCCGGATGGCGGAGCTGACAACATGGGTCTCCGCCCCCTCCTCCGCTTTCTCTCTCAGATCGTCCTCAACGCTTCTCTCTCCGCTTCCGGTAGCAACAGATAGTATATCCGTCAGTGAAACATGTGAAATCTCTTCGTGGCTCAGCCCATTCTGTTCCGCAAACCTTGCGATCAGCTCCAGCATATCGCTCACTGTCTTCGTAAAGACAAATTTGCCGTACTCCCGGCCGGCAGTTGCCTCACGGAGATAATCCATCAGGGAGTCCGCGTCCAAACCGGTTAACCCCTCCTTTTTTAACAGTTCATTGATACCGGATCTCTGGTCACCCCGTAATGCAAACT
The DNA here is from genome assembly GCA_040905265.1 of Balneolaceae bacterium. Lineage (GTDB taxonomy): Bacteria > Bacteroidota > Rhodothermia > Balneolales > Balneolaceae > JBBDRW01. The sequence continues at coordinate 2,040 of JBBDRW010000164.1, forward strand.
CTCGTTTCACCGACTCCGGATGCAATGTCGATTCTCCCTGTCCAAAATTCTCAATCTGGTCATATCGCAATGAGAGAATATCATACGTTCCGGGGCGGAGGTGACCGTACCGCTTCATGAATTCATCGCGTCCGATATCACCGTTCTGCAGCCGGATCATATCCTCCACCAGCTCTCCGGCAACCGTTTTGATGCCTGATTGAAATTTGTGGATCTCGTCGGGGGTCAAGATCCCGTACTGTTCCAGTGAGAGGAGCAGAGTCCGGGCGATGAAACCGTGACGCGCCAGGATGGAGAAGGGGACCGTACCGTATCGAATGCAGTTTTCAACCATCCTGAAGAGCCTATGAATGGACGGGTTCTCTTCAACGGGGGGTTCAGCGTCCTGACGGTTTTCCAGCTCTTTAATATCCTCCATCGCCTGTCGAATACCCCCTTTTGTCTCTCCGAGTACAAGGTTCAGTGTCAGCTCTTTCAGCGTACGGGTGAATTCCTCTTTCTCATGGGTCGATAATACATCTCCTGTCAGGTCACGAATCCGTTCATTCAGGTCGAAACTCCAGGTTGTGATGGCTACTTCAAACTCAACTTTGTCATGAAGATGTGGATTTTCCCGAAGTCGTTCGATCCAGACGTTTACGAGTTTGTTGCCGGTTTCTGAAGAGAGGCCGGCCGGCAGGTAGGAGTGAAAACTTAATCTTGTATCGATGAAGGGCTGCCCCGCAAGAGAGACCATCAGAGGCTGTCCTTCAGGCACCGAGTAGCCCATTCTGGTTCTTGCTTCACGCCAGGCGTCGTCTGTAATGAGGGTTTTGTAGAGCGAATAGGCCAGTTTTCTCGGCGCGCGCCCGATCATCTCAGCCGGGTTCCAGTCCGGCATCTGGCCCAGTACTGTGGTTTTGCCATATACGCCATCCATCGGACAAAACCGGCTCCGGACAAATGTCTGAATTCCCTCCAGGGCGGCATCGATACGCCGTGCAACGGCACGG
>JBBDRW010000165.1:0-18347 GCA_040905265.1 Balneolaceae bacterium
CGCCCCAAGTTAAAGCGGGGAAAATACACCATTCGGTTTGTCCGGCAAAAAAATACCATCACCAAAGAAAACATTCCGTTGCTCCAAATCCTGGATTCCATCCGCTACATTAAAAAAATTCCGGACACCACCATAAAGAAATCCACAAGACGGTTAATAAATATCGTTGATGAGCTTTCAGAAGAAGACAAACAATCCATCGTACGGCTTGCAAAAAAATACCCGCCTTCCTCCAGAGCCTTACTGGGAGCTATACTGGAGGGATTAGGGTGTACGGAACAGACGGCAAAACTGCGAAGCTCCTTAAATCCCATTACAACCTATAACTTACCGGGTATATTGGAGGTACTGTCCACTGCCGAAAACTGGAATATTAAATGAATCTTCACGAAGACAAAAAATTGTTCCGGAATGCCGTACAGGCTACATCCGAGTTTAAAGAGATCCGGGAAGTCTACATAGAAAAAGATTACTGGGTGACCTATGCGTTAAAGACCATTTTTTCTAGCCCGGCTGGCAAGGATGCCATTTTTAAAGGCGGAACAGCACTGTCCAAATGTTTTAATCTGATCGAACGGTTTTCGGAGGATATTGACCTTGTTGTTTTGCGGAATAAAGGAGAAACAAATACACAAATGACAAGAAAGATACGAGCAATCAGCAACGCTCTATCAGAAGCTTTACCAGAAGTCGAGATTGAAGGTATCACGAGAAAACGAGGGATGAATCGGAAAACAGCCCACACCTACATCAAAGAATTTAGCGGAGAGTATGGTCAGGTGCGAGATACCATTATTGTAGAGGCTAGCTGGTTCGGAAGCCATGAACCTAATACCAAACACCATCTATCTACCTATATCAATGAAATGATGGAGGCCAATGATCAGGCCGAAATGGCTGAACAATACGGCTTACTGCCCTTTGAAGTACAGGTATTAGCCATTCGAAGAACTCTGTGCGAAAAAATTATGAGCCTGGTTCGGTTTTCACATTCCGATAATCCCATTGCAGAACTTGGCAATAAGATTCGACATACCTATGATATTCACCTGATGTTAAAAAATGAAGAAATCCGGATGTTCTTCGAATCTCCTGATTTTGACGCTTTCCTAAAAACCGTTGCCCATGATGACGTTGCGAGTTACAAAAGTGGAAATAAATGGCTGGTCAACCATCCGAAAGAGGCCATTATTTTCAGGGATCTAGACCGGGTATGGGACAAATTGAAAAATAACTATGAACAAGACTTTCAATACCTCGTGTTTGGCGAATTGCCCAAACAAGAACATATTTACGATTCACTATCCGAAATTACAGCACGTCTGAAAGATGTTAAATGGGATATAAAACCAACCGATATAACGTAGAAAAGGCTGATCTACACAACAATGTAATTTTGACTTCAAGTTCAGATTCATCTCCTTTCGTGATCCGTGAGGCGGTCCGTAATCCGAAAGCTCTCCGGGCCGAACTGAAACAGCAGGTCATAGAGGGAACACCAGGGTTTAAAGCCGGGAAAGTGCTGCCGGTAAACCGGATGAGTAAAGTCCGGTTCACTTCGCATCCTGGCCTGCCTCTGGTAGTGGCGGGCGTTGTGTTCCTGGTAGAGCAGGCTGGCCCCCATCGTTTCGGCCAGTTTGTCGGGATCAGGATCATACGCCTCCAGATCAGAGGAGAGTATCTCTTTTTCCGACAGATCCAGTTCAAGAAACCGGAAGAGCCGCCGCCTCAGATAGAGCAGGAACGGTAGCAGGTGCCCGGCCTCTCTGCCCGATTGAAAATCGGCACGGATCTCCGGCTCATAAAAGTCAAAATAGAGGCTGTTCCGGTAGTTATATGTGAGTGTTTTCAAAAGAGGTGTAACCCACTCCTCCTGATGATCGATCCGTACGTCACAAATCGCTTTGGAGCGATCTTCTGTCCGAACCGGAATGTTCAGGTAGCCGGTCCCTTCCGGAGTACGGATCCGGGCACGATGCACACGCCCTTTCCGGGACCAGGCCTCCAGATCCTGCAGGATGATCCGGTCTGCCTGAATCATGACCGCCAGGTCATAAAGATTGGGGCCGAACTGTGGCTGAAGCAGTGCCAGTCTCATGCAGTACCGATTCGTTACGCCGTTTCGTTTTCCGGGTTCTCGCCCCAGATTCTCAGAACACCCCACAGGATCACCAATCCGAAAAGGATCCCCCAGAGTGGATGTATCCACTCAAAAGCAGCCGGCAGCTCTCCGACCAGCATGGCAACCATCATAACGAGCAGTGCATAGGGAAGCTGGGTCCGGACATGATCAATCAGGTCACAGGAAGAGGACATTGAACTCAGAACTGTGGTATCTGATATCGGGGAACAGTGATCACCAAACACCGCACCCGCCATAACCGAACTGACCGAGCCCAGAAGAATGGCATAGTGTTCCCCTCCTGCAAAACCGACTCCTGCTCCCATCGCTACAGCGAGAGGTATGACGACCGGAAACAGAATCGCCATGGTACCCCATGAGGTTCCGGTTGAAAAAGCTGTAAGTGCTGCAATAAAAAAGACAAGGCCCGGCAGCAGAATCAATGGAAGGCTTTCCTGAAGCAGAGAAGCAAGATACGTACCGGTGCCGGCTTCCTGGGTCACCCCGCCCAGGGCCCAGGCAAGTATCAGGATGATCACTGCCATCAGCATCGACTGGATTCCGGCAAGCCACGATTTTAGTGCGTCAGCAACAGAAAGGATTCTCTGAAAAACCACCATTCCGATGGCAACCGCACATCCGGTAAATGAGGCCCAGAGCAAGGCAGCAAAGGGATCCGCACTCCCGATGACAGCGGTCAGAGACCTCTCACCGGGCATCAGCCCGGATGATCCGGTCGACCAGAGCCCATAGAGTGCCACGACAATGACGGAGAGTACCGGAAACAGCGCATTGTACCAACGTTTTGGCTGATCATCTGACGGTTGAAGTGACTCATGGGATGGGTCCGATGCCGGCATGGACCCTGGCCTCAGAACACCTCCTCCGGAAATCGCTCTCCGTTCGGCCGCAAGCATTGGCCCAAACTCACGCTTCATCAGAATCACCATCAGAACAAAGAGAAGCGCAAGTATCGGATAGAAGAGATAGGGAATGGAGTGAAGGAATATCAGAAAGGCGTTTTCAGCCCCATTGGCAAGTTGTGCTGCAACTGCAGGATCTTCTACCTGTTCTGCCAGACCGGCCATCGCACTTTGAATCTGAGTGATTTCGAAACCGATCCAGGTTGTAATAACTGCACAGACAGCGAGAGGTGCCGCCGTTGAGTCTACGATATAGGCGAGCTTTTCTCTCGATATCAACAGCCTGTCGGTCATCGGGCGCAGCGCACTCCCGCGGATCAGGGTATTCGCATAGTCATCAAAAAAGATAAAGAGTGCGGAGAACCAGGTAAACAGTTGCCCGCTTGTACGGTTCCTGGCGAAACCACCGAGAAGATCGACGATGCCGTGAGTACCCCCTCCCCTGGACATCACTCCAACCATTCCTCCCAAAAGCAGGCTGAATAGTATGATCGATACATGGTCTGCATTGGACATTGCCGAAACCATGAAGTCGAGTGAATCTGCTGTAGCAGCCAGCGGCTGAAACCCGGCAAGAATCAGTGCACCAATCCAGACGCCGGAGAAGAGCGAAAGAATAACTTCACGGGTAACCAGGGCAAAACCGATCGCAACAAGCGGGGGCAGAAGGCTGACCCAGGTTCCATATGGTGATCCGGAAAGAGACGGATCACCGGCCTGTCCGAACAGCCCGGCAAACCCGGCCGTCACCAGAACGAAAAGTGTCAAAATGAATGGTTTACCCCAGAATCTCATACCGATTTATGCTATTTGGGAACTCCGATATATTCCGATCTGAAAATACAATCATTTCCACCCAAATCAACCCTGCAATCAGGGAACCGGATTGATACCGGCACTGTATTCTGACCTCCGTATTCCGTATTCTGTATTCTGTATTTCGTATTCTAAAACCAAACCGTTGGATTCACCAAACAGAGCGAATCGAAAATTCACCCACCGCAGAAACAAACTTGTGGATCAGCTGCGGGAGAAAGGGATTACAGACCAGAAGGTGCTGGAAGCGATCCGGGCAGTACCGCGCCATCTCTTTATCGATACAGCTCTTGAACACCGCTCGTACGAAGACAGAGCTCTGCCGATCGGAAAGGATCAGACAATCTCACAACCCTTTACCGTCGCGGCACAAACGGAACTGCTGAAAGTGGAAAGAGGGGACAAGATTCTGGAGATCGGCACAGGATCCGGGTATCAGGCTGCCATTCTCTGCGAATTGGGTGGTGACGTTCACAGTGTCGAGCGTCACGAGGAACTCTACCTTAAAGCGAGAAAATTGCTGAATACCCTCAACTACCGGGTCCGGCTGAAACTCGGAGACGGCACGCTCGGTTGGTCAGCATACGCTCCGTATGACGGCATTGTCGTAACTGCCGGAGCGCCGGTCGTTCCGGAGGATCTGATCAACCAGCTCTCCATCGGAGGAAGGCTGGTGGTACCGGTCGGGGACCAGAAAAAGCAACGTATGGTACGGATTACCCGCATTTCTGAAGACGCCTATGAGGAGGAACACCTGCAAAATTTCAAATTTGTTCCGCTTGTAGGGGACAAGGGGTGGGCGAAATAACTACCCCCCCGGGTAGAGATAGTTCGCCTGAAGGCCGAGAGGGATTCCAAGCCACCAGTAGACCAGCAGGAAGATCGTCCAGGTGATCATAAAGATAATCGAATAGGGAACCATCATCGATACCAGGGTTCCAATCCCGGTCTTCTTAACATATCGCTGGCAGAATACAACAACCAGTGGAAAATAGGGGAGCAGTGGTGTTACAATGTTGGAGACCGAATCCCCCACCCGGTATGCGGCCTGGGTCAGATCCGGTGAGATACCGACCTGCATCAACATCGGAACGAAAATCGGGCTGATCAATGCCCATTTTGCAGAAGCGGAACCGACCAGAAGGTTGACGAATGCACTCAGAATAATGATCCCAACGATGGTAATCTGGCCCGGAAAGTCCATAGCCTGCAAAAAGTTAGCTCCTTTAATAGCAATCAGGGCCCCGATGTTCGACTTTCCAAACGCATCGATAAAGAGCGCACAGAAAAAGACAATGACGATATAGTAGGACATATCCTTCATCGACTTGGTCATCCCGTCTACCACCTGTTTCGACCTGGTAATAGTCCCGGCAACCAAGCCATAGATAGAGCCCGGAACCCAGAATATCAAAAAGATCAGAGGGACAATCGCCTGCATCAGCGGCGCAGAAAAAGAGGTAATCTCCCCATCCGGAGCTCTCATGGCAGAGTCCGCCGGCAATACCCAGAAAAAGAGTCCAACCAGCCCGGCAAATCCGATCCCGCTCGCAATCCAGAATGCAAGTTTCTCTCTGGAGGAGATCTCTTCAAGATCCGACTCAATATCGATCTCGTCATTCAGCTCTACATTTTTCAGCCGGGGCTCCACAATACGGTCCGTCACAAACCAGCCTGCCAGCACAATCAATATCGAGGAGAGGCCGGTAAAATAGATGTTATTCAGCGGATTGATCTGGATGTCCGGATCCAGAATCTGTGCGGCCGGCTGGGTAAACCCCATCAGCAACGGGTCAATCGCGGAGGGAATAAAGTTGGCACTGAATCCGCCGGAAACGCCGGCAAAAGCAGCTGCAATTCCGGCCAGCGGATGGCGGCCCGCCGCATAGAAAATAACCCCACCCAGCGGGATCACCAGCACATACCCCGCATCGACTGCTGTATGGCTCACGATAGCGACCAGAATCAGTACAGGCGTTAGCAGACGTCTCGGGGTGAAACTGAGCCCGTACTTTAATCCGGTATTGATAAAGCCGGACTGTTCGGCTACTCCAACCCCGAGCATTGCAACGAGAACAATTCCCAGCGGAGCAAACGTAACAAAAACAGTCACCATTTCAGCCAGGAAGGTAGCAAATTGCGCTCCTGTTAAAAGATTCTGAATCAACAGCGGTTCCCCTGAACGCGGATCGACCTCTCCAAAATCAAAGGGTGACAGAATTGCCGAAAAGAGCCAAATTGCCAACATCAGGAAGAGAAAGAGCATCGCCGGGTCCGGCAGCCTGTTTCCGCTCTTTTCAACCCAGTCGAGAAACCTGTTAAATAGAGACGTCTTGTCGGAACCGGCCTTCTTTTTCATCTCGTTCTGGCGTTCCGGTTTCACACCACTGTTCTCATGCTCCGCCATATGCAGTTAATTTGGTTATCAGGTATTCATCACACTATACCGACAGAAAAATACCATTTTCACCAAAGGATACAAGGAAAAACGACACTAGGAGTCTGTCGGACTTAGATGATTGTTACGAGGGAATGTCAGGTTTGAGGCAGTAGATCAGACTAAGTCCGACAAACTCCTAGGTTAGTTCGTAGTACCGGCCTGCTTTCTGGCGAATCACACCCCGTAATTCCAGAGACAACAGAAGGGAATTCAGATCGCCGGGCCGGAGTCCGGTCTTATCCGGCAACAGATCCAGATGAAGTGGCCCGCTTTCGAGCACTTTACAGACCTTCTGTTCCGGTTCTGAAAATTTCTGAAGGAGGCTTTTCACGTTCTCCGGCTGCCCTGTCTTTCGGAGCGGCTCCCATCGAATTTCTTCCAGAAGATCCTCGACTCTCTCCACCAGCTTTCCCTGGCCGGACCGGATCAGGTAGTTGCAACCCTCTCCGTTTTTGCTCCCCAACGGGTGAGGTACCACAAATACCTCCCGGTTCTGGTCTAGTGCTGAACGGGCAGTGATCATACTCCCCCCCTTTACTCCGGATTGGATAACCAGGACTCCCCGGCTCATACCACTGACAATCCGGTTCCGAACCGGAAAATGTTCCGGCGACGGCCGGGTACCGGGAGGATACTCTGTTACTACAACACCCCCCTCTTCTGTCATCCGTTTCACCAGTGATTTATGACCGGGCGGGTAAATCCGGTCGATGCCGGATCCCAGTACACCAACGGTTACGCCATTCGTCTCAAGTGCCGTTTTATGTGCAGCAGCATCAATTCCCCACGCAAGCCCGCTGTAGACAGCCAATCCCGACCGTACAATATTCCGGGTCCATGTTTCAGCCTGATCAAGGCCATACCGGTCCGGACGGCGGGTTCCGATCACTGCAATTCCGGGTTGATGAAGTGCAGTCAGGTCGCCTCGTGCCCAGAGAAGTGGCGGTGCATCGTAAATCTCTTTGAGAAGCGGCGGATAGGCGGGGTCGTCGATTGCAATGAGGTGGGCCTTGCAGACTTCTGTCCGTTTCAGGATCTGGTCCGCTTCGCGCCAGCGGTCAAACGACCTGATACGTCCAGCCAGAAGCGGGCCGAATCCGGGTATCTCTTCCAGAGTCTCTGCAGACTGCTCAAACAGCTCCGAAGCACTGCCAGCCCGGTCCAGCAACAGCCGTATCCGGTGGGGCCCGATATTGGGGATCATCCCAAGGGCCAAAAGTGCTCTATAGTGGCTCCTCCTCTTCAACTTCCTGAAGTTTCTCCCAGATTCTCTCTTTTAATTCATCTATTTGATAATTCGTAGCTGCTGAAATATGAATGACCGGGATGAATTTGTCAACTGAAATTTCCTGATCCTGTTGATAGTCCTGCTGAAGGTCCATTTTCGAGATTGCCAGGACTCTCGGTTTGTCCAGCAAATCCTGACGGTACTCCTTCAGCTCATGCAGAAGAGCCTCATACTCCCTGTTGATGTCGGCGTCGGATCCTATCACAAAGAGAAGAATCTTGTTCCGTTCGATATGCCTCAGAAATTGAAGCCCCAGCCCTTTTCCTTCATGAGCCTCTTCGATAATCCCCGGTATGTCTGCCATCACAAAACTGCGATAGTCCGGAAAGGTGACTACACCGAGATTGGGTTCAAGGGTAGTGAACGGATAGTCAGCAATCTTTGGCTTTGCAGCGGATAAGACTGAAAGAAGCGTACTCTTCCCGGCATTCGGAAAACCGACAAGCCCGACGTCGGCAATCAGTTTCAACTCCAGTTCGATCGTCCGCTCCAGACCCTTTTTACCAGGCTGAGAGTGTTGGGGTGAGCGATTGGTTGAACTTCGAAAATGCCAGTTTCCCAATCCTCCCTGCCCCCCTTCGGCAACGACAATCGTCTCGCCATCCTCTGTAATTTCACCGAGACGTTCGCGCGTGTCTGCATCAAACACAACCGTCCCGAGCGGGACTTTTAACTGCTCGTTCTCTCCCCCTTTGCCGCTCCGCTTGCCACCCTCTCCCGGTTTTCCATGACCCGCTTTGATAAACTTTCTATAGCGGAGATCGAGCAGAGTATTGAGCTGAGAGTCCCCGACGAGAATAACGTCTCCCCCTTTTCCGCCGTCTCCACCGTCCGGCCCCCCTTTTGGAACAAATTTTTCACGCCGGAAGTGGGTCGATCCACTCCCGCCGTCCCCGGACGTTACATAGATCTTGGCATAGTCGGCAAACTTCACGCGTCTCCTTCATATTTATGAAGCAGGATTTTCAGAATCCTGGTTAACCTGGTTTTCATACGGGGCCGCGGTACGATGAAATCCAGAAAACCGTGTTCCAGCAGATACTCTGCTGTCTGAAATCCTTCCGGCAGATCCCTTCCAATCGTCTGACGGATTACTCTCGGGCCGGCAAACCCGATCAGAGAGCCGGGCTCAGCCACATTGACGTCCCCCAGCATCGCAAAACTTGCAGTGACTCCTCCGGTAGTGGGATTGGTCATAACGGAGATATAGGGGACGCCTGCCTCCTCCAGCTGCGCCAGCTTGGAGGCTGTTTTTGCCATCTGCATCAGGCTCAAAACACTCTCCATCATCCGGGCACCTCCTGATTGTGAAATAATGATCAACGGAATCTTCTTCTCTCTCGCCTTGTCGATCGCAAGGGCGAGCCTCTCTCCGACAACAGACCCCATGCTCCCGCCGATGAAAGAGAAGTCCATACAGGCGATGACCAGATCCAGTTTGGACATCTTCCCGATACCGACCCGGCAGGCATCCGACAGCCCGGTTTTCGATTGATACTCTTTGAGACGGTCTTTGTATTTTTTCCTGTCTTCGAAGTTCAATGGGTCATCGGGCATGATCTGCTGGCCGATCTCTTCAAATTTACCCTCATCAAAGAGGTAGGAGAAGTAGGCTGCGCTCCCAACCCGAAAATGGTACCCGCTCAGCGGATCGACCCACTGGTTCTCCTCCAGTTCCCTCCGATGAACCGTCTCCCCGGTGGACGGAACCTTCACCCAGATACCTTCCGGCATCTCTTTCTTTTTGTCGGTCTGGATATTTGTCTCTTTGCGTTTAAACCAGGTCATAGTCAGTTTTTTTAATTCAGTAGAGATTTCCTGAAACCCTTGAACCCTCCTTCGTACGCCCCCGGAACCTCTCGGGCTTACAGGGCTGATTTGGTACCGCCACAGTGGGTTCTATATACGTCCGACAGACTCCCGGAATCCAAAATAACGATAATCCGCGGAAGCTGAAATCTCTTTTACCGGTACTCTTCCAGGTTATCTGGATCGTACACCTCTCCACAGTTGAACAACCGAAGTATCGATCCTCGGCTATCTGCCTGTCTGGCCCATCGTAAGATAGTTCGGTTCAAAGAGTTCCACATCTTCTCTCACAAACAGATGGGCAAACCTGGGGTCAGAACGGGCATGAATCAGATGCAGTGAAGAAATACCCGGCTTGTCCAGAAGTGTCGCACGTTGTCTGGTTTCAGAGCCCAACCGATCCAGGCCGGTTCCCGCCACAGAATCGCCCTCCCGGACCCACGTCTCTTCAAACTCCCGGATCGGACGTACAACAGCTTCTCCAATAATAATCTCCTCATCCCTGACCTCCAGCAACCGGTGGTAGAGGTGTTTCCGCCGGGCATCCAGAACCAGATGGAGGCGTTTCGTCTCCGGCCGCTCTGCCAGTACTCCTGCTCCCAGAGAGAGGAGCGTACCCAGGCTGAAGAGCGGTACCTGCCTCTGAAAGAGGAGTCCTTTCAAAGCAGCTGCTCCGATTCTCAACCCTGTATAGGACCCGGGGCCGGAACTGATCAACATCTCAGTCAACCCATCGGGATGCCAGAACCCCTCCTCCCTGAGCTCTTCCAGAAAGAGAAACAGTTTTTCGGAGTGTACCCCTTTGCCAATTCCCGACCGCTCATGTACTACCCCCTTTGCATCCCTGCATGCCACAGAACAGATATCTGTTGCCGTCTCAATCGCAATGATCATGGTCATATCCTTTTTAGTTGCTACTCTTCACACTGTTTGCAGGCAGATGCCGCCTGTCTGCACTCTGCTGGTAACTGACACCTTCACTTACAGGGATGCCTGACAGACCCAGCCCCGGAATACGGCTTCGAGTTTGCCACCAGCCAGGGACGTGTCACGGCATTTGTTCGATATACCACTCATTCTGGCTGAGATACACCCACCGGTCGTACAGGTTCTTCAACTGATTATACTCCTCCATTGCGAACTCTCTCCGCTCGATCACGACATCAAACTGATAGAATACCTCTCTCTCACGAACTTCATAATGTTCTTGCAGAAAGGCTCCGTCTGTTTCCGTTGTGCGATCCTGGCTGACAATCTCAATCTCGAAATCTTCCGGCAGCCGGATCGTATAATTCAGGTTCAGAATCTCCGGTGCGTCCAGAGTGACCGGCGCGCTGCGGCCGGCCCCCTGAAACGGATTCTGCTGCAGATACCCGATAATCATCGGCCGGAACTGGAGTCCTTCACGAAAGCTGATCCCGTAGTACGGGATCTCAAATGCAGCTGAAACCTGTAAACTGTGACGATCTGATTCCGATTCAGTAATACTGAACTGCCGCAGCTCAAGATCTCCGTACGCATCAAAGAAGAGATCCCGAATAATCCGTTCCGGCGTCCGGCCTGCCGAAAGCTCCTGCCGGATCTGTTGCGCGGGGTACCCGCGTACTTCTGCCGACATCTCTCCGGCAAGGTCACCACCCCGGCTGATCGCGGCATCCAGATTCAGATTCAGCGCAAACCGGCTTGCCTCCGGATGGATCTCAATCCATTCGATATCTTCCGGAAGCAGAATCATCCCCTCCCGGTTATAGGAGTCAACCGGGATCAGGCCAGGCTTGCTATGGGGGAAACTCGCATCCATCAAAACCCCGCCGGATCCGGCTGGCTGCCATACCAGCATCTGGTTAAACTGGTAGATCGACGGAAAATCCCGATTAACCCTCCCGGCATTCCGGCCGGAAAGAAAGATCGGATACGCTTCAATACCAGCTCCGTGAAGCATCGCGAGCAGTACCATATTGATGGTCGGTTGATCGGCAGGCTCTCCCTCCAAAACCATTCCGGTTTCCGGACCGGCAAAGATCCCGTTCAGCTCATTAAATGTCATACTGTTGTTAACCATCCGGAAGATACTGTCCCGAACCGCAACCGGGTCCTCCAGATAGCCGGCCAGGGACCGGCCGATTTCACGTAACCCGTCCAGAGATTCCGACTGTTCAAAGGGGTTGTTATCTCCCCGCCGGATCTGTGCCGCAACAAACTCCCAGCTATTCTCCAATGGCTGACGAGGCCTTCCGAATTCACTGATTTGAAACCGTAATTTCCCGCGCAGATCATCCAGTGAAGAGATATAGTTCTCTTCATCAACAGCAGGTACCTCCCTGGCAATCCAGTGCTGACGCAAAACCGGTTCCGGCCGCTGATAAGTGAAAACCCTGGGAATCGAACTGGTATCGATCCTCTCCTCGATGTACTCCAGATCGAACCGGATATTTTCCGGAACCGCTTCAAACCGCATGTAATCCTGGTTTTGAAGCGTCAACACTGTCTTTCGGGTTGGAACACGGTGTGAAAAAAAGAAGTCGGGTAGCTCCTCAATGTATCGACGTTCGATCTGATACCGATATTCCAGTATGGAGCCCTCACTGGCTTCGGGCATCATAAACTCGCGAAGTTTATACCGTGAATTGAGATCCGTTGTCCGGATCTCATCCGGCTCGAGCCACACCTTTTCTCCGTCCGGCTGGTGGGTTACCCCTTCAATGCGGGTCACCCTCTCCATTTCGTCGAGGCTGTAAAAGGGGATCCCGATCAGTGCAGCGCCAGCCTGTTCGACAGGATCACTGCTGTAAAGTCGAATTCTGACCAGATGATCCAGAATCGCCACAATGGTACCTCCCCGATCTACAAACCGGATTGATGACTCCTTCAAAAGAATTTCATAGGGGTAGGAGTGGGAGATATCGGCGTGGAAGAGAGAGTCAGGGATAGAACCGAATTCTGATGGCTCCGGGACCTCCTCCTGAGCGGCTGCCTGGCAAGGATAAAACAGAAGAATCAGAAGTATATACGTCAGGCAGCGCATCGGCATCAGGCTCTTTTCACTACGAACGTAATGTATTCACAATAAAGTGCCCTTTGTTATAAATCGCAGTTGAACGGCCGGTCAACGTCTTTCCCAGATAGGGAGAATTCCTCGATTTTGACCGGACCTCCTTTGCCTTATAGACCCACTCTTCATCTCTGTTGAACAGTGTGAGGTTTGCCGGTTCCCCTGCCTCCAGGCGAGGCACTGAAAGATTGAGGATCTCCCTGGGCCTGACTGCCAGTTTATCGATCAGTTCCGGGAGTGAGAGAATACCCGGCAGCAACAGACGCATCACCGAGATACTCCAGGCAGTCTCCAGACCGATAATACCGTTCGGGGCATAGATAAACTCAACCTCCTTCTCTTCGATGGCATGTGGAGCGTGATCGGTGCAAATCACATCGATTGTCCCGTCCGCCAGCCCCTCTTTCATCGCCTCCACATCATCGGCAGTACGCAGAGGGGGGTGCATTTTAAATCTTGTATCGAATTGGCTGCGGTCGATCTCCTCGTCGGTCAGGTCAAAATGATGCGGGCAGACCTCTGTCGTCACCCGGATTCCCTCCTCTTTGGCTCTGCGGACCAGGTCTACCCCTTTTCGAGTACTGATATGGGCAACATGGATATGCCCGCCGGTACTCTGGGCAAGCAGCAGATCCCGTGCAATCATCACCTCTTCCGCAACGGATGGAGTCCCCTCAAGCCCCAGACGGGTCGAAACAATACCCTCGTGCATATGCCCCGGACGTGAGAGTGAGAGATCCTCTTCATGGTTGATAATCGGGACACCCAGCATGGAAGAGTACTCCAAAGCCACCCGCATCACCTGGGAATTGTAGACCGGATCGCCGTCATCACTGAACGCAACCGCTCCGCCATCCTGCATATCTCCCATCTCGGCGATCGATATTCCTTTACGCTCCTTGGTCACACATCCGATCGGATGGACGTCTACAGGCAGGGGTGCGGATCTTTTTTTGATATACTCCACCACATCCCGGGTGTGAATCGACGGGGTCGTATTGGGCATACAGGCGACCTCCGTAAATCCTCCGAAAGCAGCAGACCTGCAGCCGCTTTCAATTGTCTCCTTATGTTCCTGGCCCGGCTCCCGAAAGTGGACATGCATATCCATCCAACCGGGGCTGACACAGGCCCCACCTGCGTCAAACTCCTTCTCTTCTCCGGACGATGACAGATTCTTTCCGATTTCGGCAATGTTTCCCTCCCGGATTCGCAAGTCGAGGCCGATCTCTCCCTCTTTCTCAGCCGTAACCGGCTGCAGATTTCGGATCAGCAGATTTGGTGTAAGACTCATGGGTTACTATCTTCGTTATCAGACAAATGACGGTTTTGCAAAGCCTCCATAAATATAGATCGAAATCATCCCAAACACCAACGACTCAATTCAACTGTATACCATTGGCATCCACACGGATCCACCAGCTCCTACCGGTCAAACCACAACCAGTCCTGCATGAACAGTGACACATTATTTACCTCCAGTGCCCAGTCTGTCTCTGAACTAACCTCCTCCATCAAGGAGATGCTGGAGGAGAATTTTATGGATGTGCTGGTTGAAGGGGAACTCAGTAATGTCTCCCGCAGCCGGAACGGGCACTACTACTTCACCATAAAGGATCGCAATGCACAACTACCCTGTGTAGTCTGGAGCCGTACTGCCGACCGTTTTTCCACCGCCCCGGAAGATGGCCAACAGGTTGTTCTGGGTGGAAATATTCAGGTCTACCCCCCGCACGGCCGATATCAGCTGATCGTTAACCTTCTCGAACAGGCTGGCGCCGGAAAGCTGCAACAGGAGTTCGAAAAGCTGAAGCAGAAACTCCATGCTGAGGGGCTGTTTGATGAGGCACACAAAAAACCGCTGCCCCCCTATCCACGCACCATCGGTGTGATCACCTCGTCTACCGGAGCGGCGTTCCAGGATATCCGTTCAACCCTGGAACGGAGGTGGCCGGTTGCAACCATTCTTTTATGGCATGCAAGTGTTCAGGGTACAAACGCCGCCCCGGAGCTGGAAAAGGGAATTCAAGAACTCGCCCGAAAGGGCGATGTCGACCTGCTGATCATTGGCCGGGGGGGTGGCTCACTCGAAGATCTCTGGCCATTCAACGAAGAGCGTGTAGCGAGAGCCATTTATGACTGCCCCGTTCCGGTTATCAGCGCCGTCGGACACGAAGTGGATTTCAGCATCAGTGATTTTGTAGCGGATGTCCGGGCAGCGACCCCTACGCAGGCAGCGGTATTGGCTGTACCAGATATCCAGGAGGTACGGATGTATACGGATGAACTCGGGAAGAATCTCTCCCGGAAACTTCGTGAAAAAGCAGACCGATACCGGGAGAAGGTCGACCGGCTCAGCAGTTCTCACGCTCTGCTGGTAGTCGCAGACCGGATGGAGCGTTCCAGGGAAAAGATTCGTTCGCTGCAGGAACAGGCCAGGTTCCGGCAGGAGCAGCGGTTCAACCGGCTGCGGGAAGTTACCCGGAGCCTCCATCACAGGCTCGAAAAACTGAATCCAAACGGGCCACTGGAGAGAGGGTATGTACGAGTATGGCAGAAGAACAGATGGGTCCGCCAGCCGCAACAATTACAAACGAACCAGACATTTGAACTCGAATGGAACCAGAACAAAAGAACAGAAATCAGAATACCTTGATAGGGGATAGGTTAGAGGGTATAGCGGATAGTTCTCGTTGATCAAGAACTGTTCCCTCTCACCTATCACCTATTCCCTCCCTTGACTCCTGTATTCTAAAAAAGCCATGCGCCTCACAACTCTCCTCACCATACTTCTCGTCATAATGTCCTGTTCAGAAACTACATACGACTTCGATCTGCAAGGCCATCGCGGTGCCCGCGGACTTGCCCCTGAAAATACTATTCAAAGCTTTCTTACCGCTCTCGATCACGGGGTGGATACCATTGAACTGGATCTGGTCGTATCGAATGACCGGCAGCTTGTCGTCTCTCATGAACCCTGGTTCCACCACTCTATTACGTCCCGTCCCGATGGTGCTCCGGTCACCGAGGCGGAGCAGCATGATCTGAACCTCTTCGAGATGGACTATGATGAGATACGCCAATTTGATGTTGGACGTCGGGGAAACCCCAATTTCCCGGAACAGCAGCCGGCCGAAGCTGTCAAACCACTGTTACGCGAAGCAGTTCAAGCGATAGAGGCGTATACAATCGAAAACAACCTTCCTCCGGTATACTATAATATGGAGACCAAAAGCAATGCTGACTGGTATGGCAGGTATGTTCCGCAGCCGGAAGAGTTTGTACAGCTCATCTACTCCGAGTTGGCTGAACTGGCAATTCTGGATCGAACCACCATTCAATCCTTCGACCCTGCAACTCTTCAGGCATTGCGGCAAATCGACCCGGATGTATCCCAGGCAATCCTTGTCTCGGACTCAACCTCCATTCCGAACATGATTCACCAAATCGGGTACACACCTGAAATATGGAGCCCCAACTATCAGAGAGTAACTCCGAGAGTACTACAGGATGCACACCGGAGAGGGATGAAGGTGATTCCCTGGACAATCAATGAAACAAAGGAGATGAAACGCCAGCTCAACATGGGTGTAGACGGAATCATTACCGACTATCCCAACCGTGCTGCCGGCCTCCATAACAGATAACTTTATGCCGGTATCTGACCAACATGCGATGCAATAGATTCCATGCAGGGCACAACAGATTGGTCAGCAGAACAGCAAAAATGTTACTGCCGGTTTGCAACCACATCCGACTCGCTGAAAAAATAAGAAGCTTCCAGCTTGCCGTTAATAACCGAATCGGATCCGTGGACGATATTCTCTCCGACATTGTCGGCAAAGTCAGCGCGAATGGTTCCCTCTTCCGCTTCCGCAGGGTTCGTTGCACCAATCAGATTCCGGAAATCAGCAACCGCGTTTTCCTTCTCCAGAATCATCGGGACACAGGGGCCGCTACTCATAAAATCGACAAGTTCATCAAAAAACGGGCGCTCTCTGTGAACTGCATAAAATCCGCCAGCCGTATCCTTTGTCAGGCGGGTCATCTTCATTGCCAGAATCCTGAATCCGGCCTCTTGAATTCGCCGGGTTACTTCACCAATAAGCTCTTTTCGTACACAATCCGGTTTAAGAATCGTTAATGTTCGTTCAATTGCCATATTCTGTTCCTGTTGTTCACTATTTCTACTTTAATCAGCTTTCAAAGATACGGCTTACCTTTTGAAATCACGAACCGCAGGAGCTAAAAAAACCGGTAGCAAACAGCTTCATATCGCAGTGTTACCGAAACAGTAGATAAGTTCCCTGTTTTTTTCCATTTTTAGCCTGCTGATGTCACACAACCAGACAGAGGCAGCATAAACCACTGGACAGCAACAGATGAATACATTGATCGTCGGGCAGAACAAGGACTCCCAAAAAATTCTTGAAGAGGCTCTAAAGCGCAGACGGCACTCATTTAAAACAGTGCCTCCGAAAGAGACGACAATGGAACTTCTCCGGGATGATTTCTACTCCATGGTCATATTGAGTGACTGCGCTCCGGAGACCCTTGAGTTTGCCCGAAAGTTACATGCAGAAACCTTTGGAAACCGAATCGCCGTCATCGCCATCCTGGACCAGGACCATATCGAGCGGTTTCAGGATGTTTTGAGTGCGGGTGTCGACCAGTGCATCATCGAATCCCTCTATGATGAACAGAGGCTTGATATCCGCCTCTCGTTTGCAGAGAAACTTGCCCGGAATACGGTAGACCGTAACATAATCGAGCAAAAACTCCGGGAGAGTGAATCCCGCTATCGGGGAATCCTTGAAACAACCGTTGACGCGATTATCAGTATCAGCAACCGGGGGGAGATACGGACATTTAACAAGGCGGCAGAGCGGCTGTTTCAATACAAAGTCTCCGAAGTAGTTGGAAAGAATGTCAAAATCCTGATGCCTGAACCGTACAAACGGGAGCATGACGACTATATCAACAACTATCTGGAGACCGGACATCGCAAAATCATCGGCATCGGAAGAGAGGTAACCGGCAGGCGCAAGGATGGGTCTACGTTCCCGATGTATCTGGCGGTCAGTGAAGTAAAGCTGCGTGACCAACGTATTTTCACCGGGATTGTACGGGATATTACAGAACAGCGCCGGCTGGAGCAGGAGATCCTGCGGATCAGCGAACACGAACGAAGGAGGATCGGGCAGGATCTGCACGACGGGCTTGGACAGATGCTTACCGGCATCGGCCTGATCGGAAAGAATCTGACAAGCCAGCTGGAAAAAGAGGGGCATAAACTTTCTGAACAGGCAGGTGAGATCACATCACTCATCCGGGATGCCGACCAGTACGCACGGGAACTGGCACGAGGCCTCGTGCCGGTGGAGTTTGACTCGGAAGGGTTATCGGCAGCGCTGGAACGACTGACCACTCATGCAAAAAAACTGTTCGGGATCACCTGTTCGCTTACCTCAACCGGAACAATCCGGTTTGAGGATGCGACCAACATCACCCATCTCTACCGGATTGCCCAGGAGGCGGTAAGCAATGCGGTCAAGCATGGAAATGCAACCAATGTTGCCATTCAGCTGGCCGGCAACGAGCACCATATCCGGCTGAGAGTTGAAGACAACGGTACCGGATTCCCGGAAGACTGGGATGCAAAAGGGGGGCTCGGCGTACGAATCATGCAGTTCCGGGCGAGCCTGATCGGTGCCAACCTGGAGGTATCCGATGCTCACGGCGGCGGTGCACTTATAACCTGCACACTGCCACTGATTGGTGAAACAGAAGAAACAAACGGAACAGAATCCTGATGGCAAAAAAACGACGAATCTATATTGTGGACGACCACCCGCTGATGAGAAAAGGGATGGCGATGACCCTCCAGTCTGAACTGG
>JBBDRW010000166.1:0-18323 GCA_040905265.1 Balneolaceae bacterium
GGCTCTGGCTCTGACGGAGCTTTTCGGAGAAAACCCCGGACTTCAAATGCCGGGTGTAATGCCCGGAATCATCTCCGAAACCGGGATGCAGCCGGGAGAGATTCGAATGGATCCACCCGAACTGGAAGAGGCGAGGACGATCTGGAATCAACTATGGAACGCAATGGAAGAGAAGAACTGGACACAGTATGGCGAACTCCTTGGTGAACTGGATGAATTGATCGGAAGTGAACAATGAGCGACACCGCGAAACCAAAGAAGATCCATCTGCTGTTTATTGCCGACATCGTCGGAGAGCCCGGCCTCTCTCTGTTAGAGGAGGCACTGCCCGGAATCATGAAACAGTACAACGCTGATTTTGTAATCGCCAATGCCGAAAATTCCCATGAAGGCCGTGGCCTCAACCGGGAAATAACAGAGACTCTCTTCGGCCTGGGAGTCAATGTATTGACTGGCGGCAACCATTCATTTGACAAGTGGAAAATCTTCCCATATATGAGAGAGGAGCACCGTCTGCTGCGCCCGTTAAACTACCCGAAAGGGAACCCCGGAAACGGATATGGAATCTATGGAATTCCGGAGACCACTCTTCAGATCGGCGTCCTGAATTTGCAGGGCAGAACCTTCATGCAGGCGATTGACGACCCGTTTCCAGCCGCCACTTGGGCACTTGAACGGATCCAGGAGGAGACAAACCTGATTTTTATTGACTTTCATGCCGAAGCGACGGCCGAAAAACTGGCCCTGGCCTGGGAGATCGATGGCCAGGCCTCCATCATGGTCGGAACCCATACACATATTCCTACAAACGACGCGCGAATACTTCCGAACGGAACCGGGTATATCACTGATGCCGGCATGACCGGATCCTTCAACTCTGTGATTGGCATGGACAAGAGTGCGGCAATCCGTCGGTTTACAAGAGTGATGCCTCAAAAATACAAACTTGCACAGGGAGATGAGCGTATCTGCGGTGTTTACGCAACAATCGAAACCGAATCGGGACGATGTACCCATATTGAACCGGTCATCCATCCACAATTTTCCAATGGATAAGCACATGAGTAACGAACAGGGTACTATCGTCCTGGAGGCAGAACAGATCTTCAAAAGCTTCCCCTCCAAATCAGGGAAAGGGAAACTGGAAATTCTTCAGGGAGTCTCTCTCACTGTACAAAAAGGAGAAATCCTTGCTGTGGTCGGTTCCAGCGGGAGCGGCAAGAGTACACTTCTTCACATACTTGGAGGGCTCGACAGCCCTGACTCCGGCCATATCTTATGGAATGGGGCACCTCTATCAGGCTGGAAACCGGATCAGCTTGCCGGAGAGCGGAACCGACAGGTCGGTTTCGTTTTTCAGTTTCACCACCTCCTCCCTGAGTTTACAGCTTGTGAGAATGTCTTTATGCCGGCACTGATTCAGGGAATATCAATGGAAGAGGCCCGACAGCGGAGCCTTGAACTGCTCGCCAGGTTTGGGATGTCAGAGCGGGCAGAACACCGCCCGGCACAACTCTCCGGCGGAGAGAAACAGCGTATTGCGATGGCACGCGCACTCATGAACCGGCCGTCTATCATCCTGGCAGACGAACCAACCGGAAATCTTGATGAGAGTAACACCGAAATTCTCCTGAACGAACTGATCAAACTTAGAGACAGCGAGCAGGTGGGCATGGTTCTTATTACCCATGAGAAAGAGATTGCAACCCGTTGTGACAGAGTTTGTGAACTCAGAAACGGCCAGCTCCACAAGCTCTGAAACCGGATCTTCTCCGGACTATAAGACTTTGGTTTAAAGTAAAAACAGTGATAAATTTATCCCCTGATTTATCTCTTGGGAAGCTTTGCATCCGCCTGCCGGTGGATAGCCAATATCAATACGCTACTGCTCCGTGTGAATCGCTTCACTCCGAGCGCTTCGCGTGCAAAATTATGAGCCCAGTGGCTTTGATCTTTACAAAGAGTTCTGGTATTTCAATGACTTCCCCTAACCAACCATTTGCAGACAGAAGGAAACTATGAGCCGATTAAAAGATGAAAATCTTGAAGAAGACCTACTCATTGAGTACTCATCCCGGACCGTCCACTATTACAAGGAGAATAAGGCCACTGTAATCAGCGGATTGATCGGAATCTTGCTGATAATCGGCCTGGGTATCGGCTACTTTCTCTATATGCAGCAGCAGGAAACAGAAGCTCAGAACCTTTTAGGCACTGCTGAACAGGCACTCATGTCTGGTAACTATGAAGTTGCTCTCAACGGCAATGAAGAAGAACTGACTCTCGGATTCAGCCAGATCGCAAACAACTACCGACGGACTAACGCCGGCAACCTTGCACTCTATTATGCTGCCGTTGTTGAATATGAGTTGGAAAACTATGAATCGGCGCTCTCCTACATCGAACAATTTTCAGTACCCGAAGGTATCGTCGGGGTAGGAACCCTCTCCCTCCATGCAGTGATCCTCTCCGAACTGGGTGAACATGAAGCTGCTGCAGAGAAATTCATGGAGGCGGCGAACTGGGATGAAAACGAATCTACAACTCCCTATCACCTGATGGAGGCAGCTCTCTCCTATCGTGATGCCGGACAGGTTGAACAGGCCCGCCAGAATGTTGAGACCATTCTGCGTGACTACCCCAACAGCACTCGTATTGCAGATGCAGAACGTCTCCGGGGGGCTCTCGCTGCACAGTAAGAGCTTCTTTGTAGTATTGTAGTAAATCGAGGGATTCTTTCAGCCGCGCCAGACTCAATCGAGCTCGCCTGGCTGGCCTTCAAAACCGGGCTCTCTCTCAGGAGACTCCTCTTCCGGTTCCGGCTCGACTTCTGTCTCCTCCCAAAACCGGACGGTGAGTTCCGAAGAGAACCCCTCCCGAACAGGGATACCGGGCCTGATATAATAGGGTTCGGGTACACGAAATGGAATAACTGATCCGGAATCCCAGATTCCGGACAAGAGAGAATCCCGGAAAATTTCTACCCGGTAGGTTAGTGGAGGTAGCTGTTCGACCGCAACGGAACCTGTAAATGTAGTGTCTGCAAAAAGATTGGACTCCTCATCAAAAAGACGAAGCCGATAGGGTTCCGTACGGTTTGTATCTGCCAGAGTTATTTCAATTGAACCGAATTGATTTCTCTGCCAGATCCGCGGTTCGATCGGCCTGAGCACCTGTCGGGCCGGATTCCAAACAAGAAACTGGTAGGAAGTACCGGAGAGCCACTCACCGTCAGGGTAGATATAGAGCCTGTGTCTCCGAATTTCCGCATGCGGCCATCCAATATTCATTTCTTCTCCCTCAACAACTCTCAGCGAATCTGTCACGTTCTGATCATCGATAAACCTGGAGTAACCGACAATCAACGGCTGGTCGGGATTGAGGCCAGGCTCCCGGTTATCCCCGATAATTCTCAATGAGACTGTGTCCGGTTGGGCTGAGCCTGCAAACGGTTCGACTACCGAGAGAATCGAATTCCCACCGGAATCGGCCATCCCCTCAAACTCGAGCGTAAACCGCTGATCCTCCGGCAGCGGCTCATCGGACTGAGCCAACACAACCATCAGATCTTCCGGTGGAACATAGAGTGGCCAGGCTGTGGTAAAAGGGACTCCCAGTGTATCAAGTACCGTGATACTCGCATCATCCTCCCAATAGATCTCCTCGTTGAACCGTAATCTCAAACGGGTCTCTGTGAGCAGGCCGACACCTCTGAGTTCAGGGGCAGTCGTATCTGGTCTCTGAACGAAGATCGTTCCCAAATCATATACTTCCTCCCGGCCGAGCTGAAAGAGAGAATCCCGGAATGGCTGAACAGCTTCACGCTCTCTCTCCCAGATTCTGTTCCGATTCAGATCATCCATCCAGATTGCCGTATAGCTGTCTTCGGCAAGATGAGAGAACCGGAAAACCCCACCGGTATCCGTTTGAGCTACATAGTTTGCCGGAGAATCAAAATCGACCGGGTCCCGGTACAGGTAGACCCTCATACCCGATTCCCGTTCACCGCTGCCTGCATGGATGATCCTGCCGATGACCGTACCGTCATCAATCACGGGGCCGGTTGAAAGAGCAAAATCGAACGGAGCGGAAAGGTTGTTATTTCTGAAATCCTGAAGCTCGGTACCCAACTTTAAAAGTATAGTCGTATTCTCCGGCAGTTCCTGTTCAAACCGAACCGTCACCGATCTTCTGCCCCAATCGATCTCATAGGGAACCGCCAAATCGGGTTCTATTGTGAGCGCCTCCTGAATCGAGTTTCTGTTCATAAATTTGGAAAATCGAAACTCAATTTCCCTTCCCCGAAAGTTCACTGTCTCATTCCCGGGAGATGTACCGGTGATTTCAGGCGGAGTCCGGTCCGGCTCCCCACCGGACGGCCCCCTGGGAGTCGCGCAAGACCAAACCATTCCGGACAGAAGCAGAAACAGCCCGCAAACCAGCCACACCCTCCTTCTGACACCTGACTCCCGATTCCTGTATTCCCTATTCAGCATTCTGTATTCTGTATTCTGTATTCTAAAATAAACACATTCAATGAAGCCTTTAAAAAACGAGAATTTTTGGTCAATAGCTCCTCAGTATAAAGAAGATGAGTACACCTGTAACCGAAACATAAAGCCAAACCGGCAGGGTCCATTTTGAGACTCTTCGGTGTGTACCGAATTTACCTGACCATGCAAAATAGAAACTGGTCAAAACCAGTGGCAGAACGAATGCAGACAGAATAATATGGGAGATCAGTATGGTAAAGTAGGCCGGCCTGATCCACCCCTCTCCGGGGAACGGCGTATGCCCTGTATAAAAGTGATAGATCAGATAACTGATCAGAAACAGGGAGGAGGTCACAAATGCTGACATCATTAGCCTCATGTGGAGCAGATAGTTCCCCCTCCTGATAGCAGAATATCCCGTCATAATGAGAATTGCACTCGCACTGTTCAACAGAGCGTTGAGGGCTGGCAGGTTACCGGTCCAGTCGGCCTGCCGGCCTGTCGTGTCATTAAAATAGATGAGCCAGATCAGGAAAAGAAATGCCGCCAGGCTGATCACTGCAATGGTTCCGAGTGCCCTGGGCACACTCAAATCCTTAACCAGGTTCGACGTAATTTGTTCACGTTCACTCTTATTCATACAGCCTTATATATTCTATATACTATATTCTGTCTTCTGCATTCCATAAAGGTACACCCTATCCCGCTTCTTTGCATCCGCTTATTCACGCACAACGCAGGCTTCTCACCCACAGATTCTGAATGAGTATCGGTAAGAACATCCGGCCGATTCTTCAGCCATTCAGATGCAAGTACCCTCTTTCCAAGATATAAGATACCCATATCCGATATTACAGATAAGATGTTAGGTTTCAATGCCTTCCGTTTCGTCAATTTTCAGAAGTCGACAATCCCTGGGCTCAACGCAGTTCATCTCGTCCAAACAAGATGCAATTATTGGGAAATTTAACCCAATCTCCCTTATCTTTACTGAATGATTGCCGGGTGCAAAGATCTGCCACACCAGCAATTTAGAATGATTTTAAATATGATTCCGGATGAGCCTCAGGGTATGTTCATATCTATATTTTCGGTACTTTCAGGCCGGCTTCTTTCCGGGGAACCATACCGGTAACAGTTTAACGATCTAACTGACTCTATGGCTCAAGTTTTTCCAAAATGGGTAGACAGCTTACCCAAACGACTACTCATCGGGATCATCATTTTAGTGAACGCAGTTGTCTTCGGGATCTGGTACTTTTTCTCCCCGGAGTATACCAATGTCGGATATGCTCCTGAGCAGCCGGTACCCTTCAGCCATCAACAGCATGTGAGCGTCCTCGGCCTTGACTGCCAATACTGCCACGATCAGGTTTTTGAGACACAACATGCCAACATCCCGGCCACACAGACCTGCATGAACTGTCATGCCCAGATTGGAACAGATCTGGAAACCCTTGAGCCTGTTCGGGAAAGTTGGGAATCGGGCGACCCGATTGAATGGATTCGGGTTCACAACCTTCCAGACTACGCCTTCTTTGACCACAGTGCCCATGTTACGGTAGGTATCGGGTGTGAATCCTGTCACGGACGGATCGACAGAATGGAAGTTGTCCGCCAGGCAGAACCCTTGAGTATGGGCTGGTGCCTGGATTGTCACAGAGAACCCGAAAAGCATATCCGGCCGCTTGACGAGGTTACAACGATGGGTTTCTCGAGTGAACAGCAGCTGGAACAAGGACGGGAACTGGTCGCCAAACATAATATATCTGCCCCTCTCTACTGTCAGGGGTGCCACTATTAAGTAAACAGGTCACAGCAATCAGATATCCCGGACACGATGAATCAACAAAAGAGCATTACCAGGCGTCGACGGTGTTTTGATTGTGATATAACTCCCTTTTGCAGGCATACACGCTTTTTTAATTCAAAGTCTGATTGACCAATGAGCGAAGAACTGAAACAAAACAGCTACTGGAAAAGCCTGAATGAGCTCGCCAGAAATGAAGAGTATGAGAAGTTTCTTCATCGGGAGTTTCCCGAAGACGCCTCCGAATTGACAGATCAGGTCTCCCGACGCAGTTTTCTAAGGGTTATGGGTGCATCGATTGCACTGGCAGGTTTTGCCTCCTGCCGACGGCCGGTTCAAAAGATCATGCCCTATAGCCGGATGCCGGAAAATACGGTCCTTGGAAAACCTCTCTACTATGCCACTTCCATGCCATTTCAGGATGCTCTTACCGGCCTTCTGGTTGAAAACAACGAAGGAAGGCCTACCAAACTGGAAGGAAATGAAGACCATCCTGCCAGCGGCGGACGAACCAGTATTTACAATCAGGCCGGAATCCTCTCTATGTATGATCCGGACCGTTCCCGCACCATTCGAAATCGTGGAGAGGCCTCCGACCGTGAGTCGTTTCTATCATTTGTATCCAACCATTTTCAGAATAGCGACCGGTCCATTGCATTTATCTCAGAATCCTCCTCCTCTCCCACCCTTCAACGTCTGAAAGAGGAGAGTCTCTCACGGTTTGGAAATTCAGAGTGGGCCACCTGGGAACCCTTCGGAGAGGAGAATATCGCAGAAGGGAACCGCATCGCATTCGGGCAGCGGCTCCGTACAGTTAACCACTACGACCGCGCCTCTCTGGTCCTCTCACTGGACGATGACTTCCTTAGCCCCCAGGCAGACAAAAACAGTGTTGAGAATGCCCGCAATACAACCTCAAGAAGGTATGTGCGAAGCACGGCAGACCGGATGCTCAGACTCTATAGTGTCGAGAGCAACTACTCCCTGACCGGATCCTATGCCGATCACCGGCTTCGGATCAAAACCTCAGAAATTGAAGCCTTTACCTACGCCCTTGCAGCAAGGCTATCCACCTACACAGCCGGTTTGGAAACGTTCTCCAATGTTCAAAACCAGTTTACCGGCCATGAATGGCTGGAGGAGCTTGCACAGGATCTGACTGAACATTTCGGTTCAAGCATTCTCACACTCGGGAAGGAGCACTCTCCCGAACTCCATGCAGCTGTTGCAGCGATCAACCATGCACTCGACAATACCGGGTATATGGTTACCTATCATGAAGTTCCTCATCTCGGTGAGACACATCAGGGAGAGGCCTTCTCTTCGATGATCCGCGAGATCGGTAACGGAACTTATGACACTGTTGTGATCCTCGGAGCAAACCCTGCCTTTACAGCTCCTGCCGACCTGAATGTCAGCCAGGTTCTTGAACAGGCTGAAACCGTGATCCATCTCTCCGACTATGTGGATGAGACCTCTCGTATTTCCGACTGGCACATCAACCGTGCACACTTTCTGGAGGCGTGGGGAGACGGTTGCTCCTATACAGGAACCCGTTCTGTCATTCAACCGCAGGTACAACCTCTTTTTGGTGGCTGGAGTGATTTGGAATTGTTGAATGTGATCAACACCGGTGAGTGGACAGATGGATACGATCTGGTACGGGAGACCTGGAACAGCCTGCTTTCCGGTGATTTTGAATCGGAATGGAGGCGATTGCTGCATGACGGGGTTGAGAGTGGCTCACAGTTCGGGGAAGCAGATGTCTCACTCTCCGGCGACTTTGCCGGAGCCATTACCGGCCGGCTTCAAACCGGCTCTTCAGAGGGCATCGAAATTGTGATCAAACCGGATGCTACACTGTTTGACGGACGTTTTGCCAATAATGGATGGCTGATGGAGCTGCCCGATCCGATGACAAAAATATCCTGGGATAACGTTGCATTGATGAGTCCTGCAACGGCACGAAATCTCGGAGTACCGGATGAACGGCATCTCGGTGATAAAGAAGCTCCGGTTGTCCAGATTGAAACGGACAACGGCGCTATTGAAATTGCAGCATGGGTCCAGCCTGGCCATGCCGATGACTCCATCACACTGACTGCCGGATATGGCCGGGAAGGAATCGGCCGGATTGCGGACGGTGTCGGTGTCGATGTCTATCCACTTCGGCAAACTGAATCTCTATACTACCAGGCTGGGCGTGTCTCTCTGACCGGCCGACAGTATGAAATCGCCTGTGTCCAGGATCATCACAGCCTTGAAGGCCGTGACATGATTCGTGAAGCTTCACTTGAAGAGTACCGACAGACGCCCGATTTCGCCTCCTATGAACAGGTACACGGCTACGAAGTGCCCGGATTGAAAGAGGCGCGGGAACACGGCGATGAACATCCGGTCTCGATCTTTACACCGAGAGACTATCCGGAAGGGGAGCCGCAGTGGGGTATGGCGATAGACCTGAATGCCTGTTTCGGCTGCGGCGTCTGTACCATTGCCTGCCAGGCAGAAAACAACATTCCCGTAATCGGCAAACGGGAAGTCTCACGTCGCCGGATCATGCACTGGATCCGAACCGACCGATATTATGAGGGAGATCCGGACAATCCAAAAGTGATGCACCAGCCGGTTCCCTGTATGCACTGTGAGCTTGCGCCCTGTGAACAGGTCTGTCCGGTGGCTGCAACGACACACAGTGACGATGGGATGAACCAGATGACGTACAACCGTTGTATCGGTACACGCTACTGTTCCAACAACTGTCCATATAAAGTCCGCCGTTTCAACTTCTTCAACTACTCCAAAGAGTATTTGACAACAGGAGATGACCCGGAAATCATCCAGATGGCGATGAACCCTGACGTAACCGTCCGGTTTCGCGGGGTTATGGAGAAGTGTACCTACTGTGTGCAGCGGGTCAACCGTGCAAAAATTGACGCCAAAAAAGAGACCGGGAGTCCGAAGCCGGCAGATGGAGTGGTACAGACTGCATGCCAGCAGGCCTGTCCTGCCAATGCCATCTACTTCGGGGATATTACAGATCCCGAAAGTGAGATTTCAGTAGCAAAGGAGAACGAGCGAAATTACATGATGCTGGAAGAGCTGAACGTCCGCCCGAGAACGTCCTACATGGCCAAACTGCGCAACACCAACTCTGAAATGGTATAATCCAAAGGATTTAATCGTAAACATCAGAACATGAGTAAATCGTACGAATACGTACCGGAGCCTGTACTGGTCAAGGGTGACCATGACTTCAAGAGTATAACGGCTCTGATAACAGATATAAATCTGCGGCCGACTCCAAAAGCGTGGTACTTCGCTTTCGGGTTCGCCAATCTGCTGCTTATTCTCCTGGTTGTCTCGATCGGCTACCTGATCTGGCAAGGAACCGGCATCTGGGGGCTGAATCAGCCGGCAGGCTGGGGCTGGGCGATCATCAACTTTGTCTGGTGGGTCGGCATCGGCCACGCCGGAACGCTGATCTCTGCGATCCTTTTTCTATTCCGGCAGAATTGGCGAACCGCTATCAACCGGTTTGCAGAGGCGATGACGATCTTTGCCGTGATGTGTGCCGGTATTTTTCCCGCGATTCATGTCGGCCGGATCTGGGTCATCTACTGGGTATTCCCGATTCCGAACCAGATGTCACTCTGGCCCAATTTTAACAGTCCGCTGCTCTGGGATGTGTTTGCGGTATCCACCTATCTGACGGTTTCAGTACTCTTCTGGTATGTCGGCCTGGTTCCGGATCTTGCCACGTTGAGAGACCGGATCAAAAGCAAAGCTGGAAAATGGATCTATGGTACCTTTGCACTTGGATGGAGAGGAAGCAACCGCCATTGGTGGACCTATGAAAAGGCCTATATGATCCTGGCCGGACTGGCGACACCTCTTGTCCTCTCTGTTCACACCATTGTCTCGTTTGATTTTGCCGTCTCGATGATCCCCGGATGGCACACCACTATCTTCCCCCCCTATTTTGTTGCCGGCGCCATCTTCTCCGGATTTGCAATGGTTCTGACGCTGATGATCGTCAGTCGAAAATTATTCGGGCTTGAGGATATCATGACTGTCGACCATATGGAGAAGATGAATATGATCCTGCTGGTTACCGGGATGATGGTCGGGTTCGCCTATGCCATGGAGTTTTTCATCGCCTGGTACGGAGGTGTCGAGTATGAAAAAGCGATCTTTATCTATCGGGCAACCGGTCCTTACGCCTGGGCATACTGGATTATGATTAGCTGTAATGTTCTATCGCCGCAGGTCTTCTGGTTTAAAAAACTCCGCAGAAGTATTGGACTGACTTTTGTCATTTCCATTATTGTAAACATCGGGATGTGGTTCGAGCGCTTTGTCATTGCGGTTACATCCCTCTCTCAAGACTATCTCCCCTCATCCTGGGGTTA
Source organism: Balneolaceae bacterium (assembly GCA_040905265.1). Lineage (GTDB taxonomy): Bacteria > Bacteroidota > Rhodothermia > Balneolales > Balneolaceae > JBBDRW01. Next base: position 10,716 of record JBBDRW010000166.1, read on the forward strand.
CTATTCCCCCACGATCTGGGATGTACTGACCTATATCGGTACCTTCGGTCTCTTTTTTACATTCTTCCTTCTCTTCCTGCGGTTCCTGCCAATGGTTGCTGTCGCCGAGATCAAGAATGTGATGCCTCAGGCAGATCCGCACAACTACGATGAAGATGGAAATTACGTGGCGCCGAAGGTTGAGGTACCGGAACCTATTAAAGAATCCTGATTGCAGGAGGTAACCCTATGAGTGAATCCAAACCTGAAAAGACGTTATACGGAATTCTTGCCGAGTACAGAAACCCGGGAGAACTCATCAAAGTGGCTCGATCCGTTAAGGAGAGCGGCTACAAACATTGGGATACATTCAGCCCGTTCCCGGTTCATGGAATCGACAAGGCGATGGGGCTCAAAAAGTCGAAATTGGGCTGGATCGTTCTCGGGCATGGACTGGTCGGGCTTTTTGGTGCATTAACCATGATCTGGTATATGATGGTCATAGACTATCCGCTAAACATCAGCGGGAAGACCCTTATGAACATTCCGGCCTGGATTCCAGTCACGTTTGAATTGACGGTTCTGTTGTCGGCATTCGGCGCTGTGTTCGGCATGTTTTTTCTTTGCGGGCTCCCCCGCTTCAACCACCCGCTCTTTAACAGCGAACGGTTCTCTGAAAAAGCCAACAATGACGGCTTTTTTGTCTGTATCGAGGCGGATGATCCCCAGTTTGAGCCAGAAAAAGTGAGCAGCCTGCTGAAACGTGCCGGCGCCCAGCATGTTGAAGAGGTGTATGATGAATAGGCCACAAAATGAATATAGATCACCTGAAGGGTTGACAGTTCTATCGGCACACCGGCCGGCCGGACGATCCGCATCCCAGAATAACGGCAATCAATCTCATTCCGACTACCCAATGGTTCACAGAATGTACAAAATCCCGATGCTGCTGTTTGCAGTACTGATATTGGCATCCTGCCGGGGGCAGATCTCCGACAAGCCGCCCATTCATCCTCAACAGAATATGTATTTCCAGGAGCGGTTTAATGCCCAGGAGGAGAATCCTTTTTTTGAAGATGGCCGTGCCATGAGAATGCCGGTTGAGGGTACCGTTGCCCGGGGGCAGCTCCGGGAGGACCACGTCTTATATCAAGGGCTTGATGAAACGGGTGAATTTGTAGCGGAAAATCCACTGCCCGTTACCAGTGAACTTCTCTATCGAGGACAAGATCGGTATGACATCTACTGCTCTGTCTGTCATGGCGGCACCGGAGATGGCCAGGGAATTATCATGGCCGGACAGTTCGGGTTTGTTCCTGCTCCGACCTTTCATCAGGACAGGCTCCGGGAGGTACCGGACGGTGAGGTCTACTCCGCCATTGCAAACGGTGTTCGAACCATGCCCTCTTATGCCACTCAGGTACGGCCGAATGATCGATGGGCTATCGTCGCCTACATTCGTGCACTTCAACAGAGCCAGTATCAGACAGAGGAGCAGATGGCACAGTATGGCGTTGACCTCGCTTCCCTTCTTGAAGAACATGAAGCGGTTCAAAGTACGGATTCGGCAGAAGAAGAGGATAGCGAAGCCGGGGCAGCTGAAATTACCGCAGAGCGGGGAGAACAACTCTTTACCCGGAACGGCTGTCAGGCCTGCCACACGATCGACGGCACCCCTGGAGGCATCGGGCCCACGCTTCAGGGAGTATACAATTCAGAGCGTACATTTGACGATGGCACAACAACCGTTGCTGATGAAGAGTATCTCTATGAGGAGATCACAAACCCTTCCGGACGAATCCTGGAAGGGTATCAGCCGTTTATGCAGCCGTTCAGCCACCTTGCGGATGATGAGATATACTCACTGGTAGAGTATATCAAAACACTGTCAGACAACTAACGATTCAGAAATTGAATTCATGGATACAAGTAGTCCACATAGTACAGACCCGGTAGATTTTCCGGTGGAAATCAACACTTCCAAAGTTTTGTTCGGAACGGGAATTGCCGGGCTGATTGCCAGCGGTGTCGGATACTTTCTCAATCCTGAACAGTTCTTTTTCTCTTACCTGACCAGCTTCACCTTTTTTGCCAGTTTTGCACTTGCAGCCCTGATCATGGTGATGTTCCATCATATTACCCGCTCCTCCTGGGGAACGGTCCTCCGGAGAATTCCGGAAACATTTGCATCCAATCTCTGGATCTGGGGGATTTTCTTTATTCCCGTCATCCTGGGCATTTCAACACTCTACGGCTGGGCAAACCCGGAGTATGTGGCCGGAGATCCGATCATGGAGGGGAAAGTCCCCTACCTCAACCGTCCGTTCTTTATTTTCCGGCAAGTTCTCTATTTCACAATCTGGGGCTGGCTGGGCTATCGGCTCCACAAGATCTCTACAGAGATGGACCGGACAAGAGACTGGGGCCTTACCACACTGTTGAGAAAAATCAGCGCCCCCGGCATTCTGATTTTTGCCCTTACGATCGCATTTGCAAGCTTTGACTGGCTGATGTCTCTGGATGCGCACTGGTTCTCGACCATGTTCGGAGTCTACTTCTTCGCTATGAGCTTCCAGGCTTTCTTCCCCATGCTGATTCTGCTGATTTTCTGGCTGCAGAAACGGGATATCCTTGCAAATACAATTACAAAAAGTCATATTTATGATCTGGGTGCCTGGACCTTTGCGTTCACCGTTTTCTATGCCTACATCGCATTCAGCCAATTTCTGCTGATCTACTATGCAAACATCTCTGAAGAGGTCCTCTGGTTCTACCACCGGATGGAAGGGAGCTGGATTATTCTGTTCTGGTCACTCCTTATCGGCCGGTTCATCCTCCCATTCATCCTTCTGTTGAACAGAGATACAAAGCATAGCCGGACACTGCTGAAAATCACTTCGGTATTGATTGTGGTGATGCATATTATCGAGATTCACTGGATTGTGATGCCGACGATACACCACCATGGCATACAGGTAAGCTGGCTGGACATCACGACCCTGATCGGGCTGGGCGGAATCTTTTTCGGCCTCTTTTTCCAGCGGTTCAGAAAGTACAAGATGATTCCGGTGAACGATCCAAAACTGGCAGAGTCACTTGACAAGCACTACCATCAATAACAAACGGCCTGGCCGAAACCTATTATGAGTAACGATTCAACCTCCTATACTCCTGAATTCAAAGCGAGAGTTGTTCTGGCTGTCTTGTCCGGAGAAGAGAATACCCCCGCGGGAATAGCGTCCGAACATGGAGTAACCGGTGAACAGATTCTCTCCTGGGCAGAAGAGATGGATCTCACTTTGGAACAGCGGCAGCAGATATCATCTGCTTTCCATCTCTCTCCAGAAATAGAGGATAGCCGGAATGTAGATCTGGAGAGCAGTGACAAAATCTTTCTTTCTGAAATAGAGTATGGAGCAGCGTATGACATCTACAATTATAAACGGCTGACATTTTGGACCGTTTTCGGTACCGGGTTTGTCATAGCAGCAATTTTTGCCCTGATAGGAATCAACCGTTTCAGTATCGACACAACCCGGCAGAATGTATCAGAACAGAGCCGTTTTTACCAGATCGAGGAGCTGCGTCAGCGCGACCAGGCGACCCTCACCTCTTTTGGTGTTGTCGATCCGGATGAAGGGATCTACAGGGTCCCGATTGATTCGATTATTTCAAGAATGGCCGATAGTTCCGACTAAGTTGAAGCCGGATTCAGTTCCGGCAGGAATAGATATGATGTGGAGACTCTTTTTTGGATGGCTGGTTCTGTTCCTGGCTCTGCTTCCGGCTGACTCGTATGGACAGCTAAACCGGGCGAAGCCCGAACTGCTGGAACAGGTAGGGGTTGATGAACATCTGGGTGAGAAGATTCCACTGGACGTACAATTTGCGACCTCCGAGGGGGATACCGTAACGATCGGTGAACTGATGGCCGAAGGGAAACCGGTCCTGCTGAATGCACTCTACTACGACTGTCCTCTGCTGTGCGGAATGATTCTCGAAGGGGTTTTCGATGTTGTGCAGGAGCTTGCGTGGACCCCCGGCCGGGATTATACGATTCTCTCATTCAGCATTGATCCGGAAGAGAAGTCGCCGCTTGCCGCGGAGAACAAAGCATTTTATCTGGATGAACTGAACCGCCCCGAAGCAGCCGATGGCTGGCACTTTTTAACGGGCCGGGAAGAGCAGATCAGGCGTGTAACGGAAGCGGCTGGTTTCAGGTACACTTATGACGAACAGACCGGAGAGTATATCCACCCGGCAGCAATCATGTTTCTGAGCCCTGACGGTACGATAACCCGGTACCTGTACGGTATCGAATTTTCTGAATTTGACCTGAGAAATGCCCTCTATGAAGCGGCCGAGGGGCGAATCGGTTCCACAATGGAGCGAATGGTACTCTACTGTTTTACGTACGACCCTTATTCGCAAAGTTACGTACCGGTTGCAATCAATATCATGAAGCTGGGTGGCTTGGCTACCTTGGTGATTCTCGGTATATTTCTGGGCCTTTTTTGGATGAAGGAGAAACGATCAAACCAATCACAAACTTTTGAACTTCAGGAATGAACAATCTGAGTGATTTCATGCTTCCCCCGGCCGGCAGCACCAATGCAGCCGAAGTGGATGCCCTCTTCAACTTTATCAATGTGATCAGCCTTATTCTGCTGGTTGGTATTTCCATTGCGATCGTCTATTTCGCGATCAAATACCGCCGCAGATCCGACAATGATGTAACGCCGGTGATAACGCATAACAATACCCTGGAGATCACCTGGTCAGTCATCCCGCTGATATTGGTTATGATCGTCTTCGGATGGGGCTACAAAGGATACCTCAACATGGCAACAGCTCCGGAGGACGCCTATGAAGTGCAGGTAACCGCCCGTTCCTGGCTCTGGGAATTTCACTACCCCAACGGCAATGTGAGTATCGACGAACTGCATGTACCGGTGAACCGGCCCATCAAACTGGTCATGAACTCCAGTGACGTGATCCACTCATTCTATGTTCCGGATTACAGGGTCAAGAAAGATGTCCTGCCGAACCGGTACACATCTGTCTGGTTTGAGGTACCGGAAACGGGTGAGGCGACAATTTTTTGTACTGAGTACTGCGGCATGGACCACTCCAATATGATGGGAAAGGTGGTTGTCCATTCCCAGGAAGAGTTTGACACCTGGCTGGCTGAGAGCGCTCAAGTAGATGAAAGTATCCCCCCGGCAGACCGGGGGCGGGAACTGGTTCAACGGTTCGGTTGTACAGGATGCCACTCTATCGAGGATAACTCCGTCATTCAGGGTCCCAGTTTTGTGGGCATTATGGGGCGGGACAGGGAACTGGAAGACGGTACCACGGTTACGACCGATGAAAACTACATCCGCGAATCCATCCTGGACCCGCAAAGTCAGATAGCCGCAGGGTTTCCCGGCGGACTGATGCAGTCCTATGCCGGCATCCTGAATGACCAACAGATCAACGACATTATCGAATATCTCAAAACCCTAGATTGACATGTCCACTGCAGATTCAACCGAGATCAAAAAAATACAGGTCCAACGGTTCAAACCGGATGATGACCCGAAACACCACTATCTGAATGAGGAGACCGGTTTGTGGTCCTGGATGACAACCGTTGATCACAAGAAAATCGGGCTCATGTATCTCGGTTCGATCGCTTTCTTCTTTCTTATCGGTGGAATCCTGGCCCTGGTATTGAGAACGGAATTGCTCTCTCCTGCCCAGAGCTTTATGACGGCAGATACCTACAACCAGATCTTTACGCTGCACGGCGCGATCATGATCTTCTTCTTCCTGATCCCGTCCGTCCCGGCAGCACTCGGCAACTTTATCCTGCCGCTTCAACTGGGTTGCAAGGATGTCGCCTTCCCCAGGCTGAACCTTCTCAGCTTCTATATCTATGTGATCGGGGCTCTCTTTACAATCACTGCGATTTTTACCGGTGGTGTCGATACCGGATGGACCTTCTATACACCCTACAGCTCCTCCGTCTCGGGCGGGAACATCATGATGATGACTCTGGGTGTCTTCATCCTCGGCTTCTCCTCAATCCTGACCGGGCTTAATTTCATCGTAACAATCCACCGTATGCGCTCTCCGGGACTTACCTGGAGCAAGCTCCCTCTGTTTCTCTGGGGACTCTATGCGACCAGTATCATCCAGGTACTGGCTACACCGGTCCTGGCGATCACCGTTTTGCTCCTTACCATGGAACGGGTACTCAGTATCGGAATCTTTGACCCGGCGCTCGGAGGTGATCCGGTCCTTTTCCAGCATTTTTTCTGGTTCTATTCCCACCCTGCCGTATACATTATGATCGTTCCCGGGTTTGGAGTGATCTCCGAAGTGATCTCCACCTTCTCCCGTAAGCATATCTTTGGGTACTGGGCAATTGCACTCTCCTCACTGGCTATTGCCTTCATCGGGTTCCTTGTGTGGGGACATCACATGTTTACAGCCGGTCAGTCTTCTCTGGCCAATATGGTCTTTTCGTTCCTCACGTTTCTGGTCGGTATCCCGACCGGTATCAAGATCTTTAACTGGCTGGCAACCATGCACAAAGGTTCTATCGACCTCAAGGCACCGATGATCTATGCCATGATGTTCCTCTTTCTCTTTACCATCGGCGGGTTCACCGGAATCATGCTCGGTGCCCTGGCTGTCGATATTCACCTCCATGATACCTACTACGTTGTTGCCCACTTTCACTACGTGATGATGGGGGGAATGGTCATGGCATTCCTGGCCGGCCTCCACTACTGGTGGCCTAAAATAACCGGGAAAATGTACCCTGAATTATGGGCACGGGTCTCCTGTGGACTGATCTTCATCGGATTCAACCTTACATTTCTGCCACAATTCGTGATGGGTTCTCTCGGTATGCCACGTCGCTATTTTAACTATATCGACCAGTTCCAGGGATACCATCAACTCTCTACCTACGGATCTTACACTCTCGGTGTAGGTTTCCTGATTATGGCAGCCTACCTCGCATGGTCCCTCAAGTCAGGCAGGAAAGCGGGAGCTAACCCCTGGGGAAGCCGAAGTATGGAGTGGCAGGTAAATGCAATGCCTCCCCTTCATAACTTCCACCATACTCCGGTGATTATTAACGGGCCGTATGACTACCACAAACCGATGTCGGAGTTTCAGCTTGGGATTCCCGAGAAGCACAACGGGCATCACGGCGGGCACCATGAAGATCCGATAACAACTTCTGTGGAAGCAGATTCATAAAACCATTTCGAAGAACTGACTATGGCACATTTATCAGCTATTGAAAAGAAAAAAGGAGATCACGTACAGGGTCATTTTGTCGATTCCGACCAACAGTTCGAATCGGCAAAAATGGGTATGTGGGTATTTCTGGTTACCGAGATTCTCTTCTTCGGGGGTCTCTTTTTAGCCTACATTGTCTACAGATCCTGGTATCCGGAGCTCTATGTACTCGCTTCCGAACACCTGGATACGTTTTGGGGTGCGGTTAATACCGTTGTCCTGATCGGAAGCTCCCTGACCGTAGCCATGGCGATACGCTCCGCCCAGAAGAACCAGCAGAAAGGGTTGATCATCAACCTGGCCATTACTATCGGCCTCGCCTGTGTCTTT
>JBBDRW010000167.1:0-18227 GCA_040905265.1 Balneolaceae bacterium
GGGATGGATATATACCGAGGATCTACTGGACTCAAAACAGTGGGGAGCTGGCGGTTACTCACCTGAACCGTACTCAGAATCATCTCAAACTCTATTTCTACAATGTGGCAGAAGGCACCGGAGAACTCATTATGGAGGAGAGGGCAGAGAAAGGCTGGATCGATATCTATGATTTTTCCGGCGGAATCGATGACCACTTCTTTTTTCCGGATGGAAGAGAGGAGTTCTTCTGGATTTCGGATCGGGACGGCCGGAACCACATCTACCGATACTCTTATAACGGAACACTATTGAATCAGGTCACACAGGGGGAATGGGACGTCGTTAATGTGCATGCGGTTACCCCGGAAACGGAAACCATCTGGTATGAATCGACGGAGCCTTCTCCGCTGGAGCGTCATCTCTATTCGATCCATTTTAACGGGGATGGGAAAGCCCGGTATTCCGAAGCTCCGGGACGGCACCACTTTTCGATGGGTAGTGACGGCCGCTATTACCTGGACCGCTATTCAAACACAGAGACTCCGACCCGGGTTGAACTCTGGAAAACGGGGGAGGATAGAGAGTTGCTGCTGGAGCTGGTAGAAAATGAACAGGTGAACCGGTTTATCGATGAATACATCTATGCACCGAAGAGGCTGTTTCAGTTTGAAACCACCGATGGCGTACAGCTGGACGGTTCCATGATCAAGCCGGTCGATTTTAATCCGGATAGTACCTACCCACTCCTGTTAAATATCTACGGGGGGCCGGGTTCGCAGGGTGTCTATAACGAATTTGAGACGAGCGGCTGGCTGCAATATCTTGCTCAGGCCGGATATGTGATTGCCAACGTTAACAACCGGGGAAGTGGCGGGTACGGAAGGGAATTCAAGAAGATAGTCTACAGGAATCTTGGACAGTGGGAAGCGAATGATTTTGCAGAAACAGCAAGGTGGCTCTCGGAGACTCACTCCTGGATCGATGGCGATCGGATGGCAATCCGCGGACACAGCTACGGCGGCTACATGGCGGCACTGACGCCACTGCTCCATCCCGGACTGTTCCAGGTCAGTATCGTAACGGCTCCGGTAACAAGCTGGCTCCTTTACGACACGATCTATACAGAACGGTATATGGGGCTCCCGGACGAGAACCGGGAAGGGTATAAAGAGTCATCCGTCATGGCTCACGCGTCCCGGCTGAATGGTAAAATGCTTGTGGCACACTCTTCAATGGATGAAAATGTCCATATTCAGAACACGATGCAGATGATTCGCGCCTTCACGGATGCCGGGAAAGATATCGACCTACGGATCTACCCGCCGGGAGAGCATGGTGTGGCATACAGTACGGAAAGCTATCTGTTATTGTACAAGACCTATACGGATTATTTGAATCGATTCCTGAAGTAGAAAATAGAAGACAGAATACAGGAGTCAGGATGCAGGGGATTCAGTGGAGATTCCTATGCTTCAATTATATTCTTTACAATATCTGTTGTTTTCAGGTTCTGTTCAGTAAAATTGAGCCAGAATCCTTCCGATACGCCGTACAGTTTAGTACATTCAAACTGAATCAAGCCATCAGAAAAACCTCCTGTATTCAGAATAATGACCTCCTGATCGTATGAAATACCTCAGTTCCCAACTCTCCTACTTTTTTGCGAACCGGAGAACCAAGACCAATATCCGGACACTGATCAAATTCATCTCCGTGATTATCTTGCTGTTTATTACATACGGTGTACTATTCCACTATCTGATGGAGTATGAAGGGAGAGATTTTACCTGGCTGACCGGGTTTTACTGGACCCTGGTTACGATGACGACCCTCGGGTATGGAGATATCGTCTTCTACTCCGACCTGGGGAAGCTCTTCTCCCTATTCGTGCTCTTCTCCGGAGTGATTCTGCTGCTGATCATGCTGCCGTTCACCTTTATTGAGTTTTTCTACGCCCCCTGGCTGAAAGCCCAGAATCAGGCAAGAGCGCCAAAAGAACTCCCGGAAGGGATCCGAAACCATGTATTGATTACACATCTGGACGCCATCTCGGAATCGCTCATCAAAAAATTAAATACCTATAAAATCGAGTATGCTGTCCTGGAGCCGGACCTGCAGCGGGCTGTAGAACTCTCCGACCAGGGAATTCATGTAGTTCATGGAGAGGCGGATGATGCAGAAACCTATGAACGGATGAGGGTGCGAAACTGCTCTCTGGTTGTTGCCAACGGGAGCGATACGATCAATACGAACACTACCTTTACGGTTCGGGAATATAGCAGCAGTGTGAAAATAGCAGCTCTGGCCGCTTCTCCTGACTCTGTCGATATTCTCCAGATGGCTGGTGCAAATCATGTAATTCAGATGGGAGAAGTACTGGGCAAATCCCTTGCCAGGAGAACACTGGGTGGAAATGCGAGGGTACATGTGATCGGCCACATCGACAACCTGGTGATCGGGGAGGCGATCGTCCAGGATACCCCGCTGATCGGAAAAACGTTGAAAGAGAGCGGCCTGAGGGAGAAGATCGGGGTCAATGTAGTCGGGATCTGGGAGCGTGGCGTCTTTAAGCAGCCCCGGCCGGAGACCGAAATCAATGAAAAAACAGTTCTGGTGCTTGCCGGAACCGTGGACCAGCTGAGACGGTACGATGAAATTCTGAGTATCTATCATGTATCCGACTATCCGGTAGTGATCGTCGGCGCCGGCCGGGTAGGCCGGGCCGCCGCCAAAGCGCTGAGTGAAAGACAGATCGATTACCGAATAATCGACAAGAACCCTGACAGAATACGTGATCCTGAGAAGTATATCCTCGGGGATGCCGCTGACCTTTCTGTACTCGAAAAGGCCGGTATCCGGGAGGCTCATACAGCATTGATCACAACACATGATGACGATGTAAATATCTATCTGACGATCTACTGCCGGCAGCTCTGTCCCAACCTGCAGCTGATCAGCCGTGCAACCTATGAAAAGAACATCAATACACTTCACCGTGCCGGGGCAGATTTTGTTATGTCCTATGCCTCAATGGGTGCCAATACGATTTTTAATATCATTGAATCACAAGAGGTGTTGATGCTGGCAGAAGGGTTGAATGTCTTCAATCACAAGGTTACACAGACTCTCTCCGGCAAGACCCTGATCGAGTCGGATATACGTCAGAAAACGGGCTGTACAGTTATTGCAACTCAAGATGAGAGTGGCAATATGGTAGTAAATCCGTCACCCGATACGATCCTGAAAGATGGTACAGAGATTGTCCTGATCGGGAGGGTGAAAGCGGAGACGAATTTCAAGGAGATTTTTTCCTAGGAGTCTGTCGGACTTAGATGATTGTCACGAGGGGACACAGTAGATCAGACTAAGTCCGACAGACTCCTGGCGGTTTCTTTCAAAGTGGTTTCCCATTTCTATATTCTCTGCCCCATCGTCCGACAGGAGTGCAGCTCTCCAGGGAAAGAATCCAAAGGTCCATAGCGGTTCGGGACAATTGACAGGGTTCGGGCCGGAGTGGATTTTTTCCCTGGAGCCCCGCACTTCTGGCTGCTTTGTTCTCCTGACTCCTGTATTCTGTACTCTGCCTCCTGCCTTTCGCTTTCCGGTGATTCGTTTGTACCTTTATGGGGTTGGCTCTTATTGTTCCGTGAGTAGAGGGACATCGCCTGAAACTGTTTGAATCATGAGGTTCTGAAGATGGAGAGAAGCGAGAAAAAAACCGATCTGAAATCCCTATCGAGAGAGGAACTCGCCAGTTTTTGCAGTGAACTGGGGTTGCAATCCTACCGCCATGACCAGATTTTCCAGTGGCTTTACCAGAAAGGTGTTGCTTCGTTTGGCGAGATGACCAATCTCTCCAAAGAGCTTCGTGCGAAACTGTCAGACATCTCAGAGGTGAAAAGACTCCGAATCGACAGGCAGCAGGAGTCGGCAGACGGCACAATTAAATTTCTTTTTGAACTGGATGACGACTCCGGTGACAAGATCGAATCCGTATTGATTCCGGACTTCTATACGGACGGGACGATCAACCGGCTTACAGTCTGTGTATCATCCCAGGTAGGCTGTATTTTCGGTTGCAGCTTCTGCGCTACCGGAAAAATGGGATTCTTCCGGAACCTTACGCACGGAGAGATCGTCGACCAGGTACAGTACATCAATGCGCTGGCAGAAGAGAGATACGGTAAAGGGATCAACAACGTCGTCTATATGGGAATGGGGGAGCCACTTCATAACTATCATGCAGTGACTGAATCGGCCGATATACTGACTCACCCTATGGGCCTGGAACTCTCTCCGAAACGGATAACAGTCTCAACCGTCGGTCTGACAAAACAGATCATGCAGCTGGCGGATGAACAACAGCCGTTCAACCTTGCAATCTCACTTCATGCAGCGAACGATGAGAAACGAAATCGAATCATGCCGATTAACCGGTCACTAAGCCTCGAGAAATTAAAAGAGGCGGTACAATACTACTATCGTGAAATGATGCAGTCGGTGACGTATGAATACCTGCTGTTTGATCATTTTAATGACTCTGTTGAAGATGCCAGGCAGCTTGCAGAGATCGTCCGATGGGCACCCAGCAAAGTGAATATCATCATGTACAACAATGTCGATGGTGTCTCACTCACCAGGGCGGAGGAAAATCGCCTCGACCGGTTTATGAGAGAGCTTATCAGCCAGAAAGTGACTGCAACCGTGAGAAGAAGCAGGGGAGATGATATCGATGCCGGATGCGGACAATTGGCTATCCGGGACGGGAAAAAGGGAAAGACGATGGCAACGTGAATTCTATCTGTGAATCCGATTCATAATCCGTTCAAACCGGGGGAGCCAGCGTTCGCTGTTCCAGGAGAAGTAGATGATGCTCGCTTTGCCAACAACATGATCTTCCGGAACAAATCCCCAGTACCGGCTGTCCTCACTGTCATCCCGGTTATCTCCCATCATAAAAAAGTAATCCATCTGAATAGTGTAGCGATTGGTCTCTTCGCCGTTGATGAAAAAGGCCTCGTCTTCCTGCCGTACCGTATTACCCTCATACCGTTCAATGATATTTCGGTATATGTGCCAGTTCTCGTCTGTCAAGGTTACCTCCTGGCCGGAATAGGGGACCGTAAATGGCTGGAAATGATCACGGTTCATAAACCCGGATGAGAAAGTGAAGTTCCTTCTGGAGAACTCCGGAAAATCAGGTGGCAATACAAACGGTTCAACCTGTTCGACTTCACTCCAGTCGGCAATTGACTGCGCTGTCGACTCGGTCATGTTGATGATATAAGCGTTGGTTTCACCCTGCGGAGACTGGACCAGGCGCCCTCCCGCTTCTGCAATTCTGGCCGGGCTGAGACGAATCCGGTTACGTACATCCACCCTGTGGTGTTTCATAATGGTCTCTGCACCTTCTTCAGGGTCACCATTCACATAGAGCTGCTTGTCCCGAATTTCGATTTCGTCACCCGGCATACCGACAGCCCGCTTGATATAGTTTGTCTTCATGGATACCGGGCCGGAATCGATCGGGTAGTTGAATACGACAATGTCATTCCGTTCAATATCCATAAATCCAGGCAGCCGGGTCCAGGGTACATCCACACCCGGCATGTAGATATCTGTGAAGGGGATAGCGACAGTCATTGGAGTGCGTGGGCCGTAAGCAAGTTTTGATACGAGCAAAAAATCACCTGTCAGAAGTGTGTTCTCCATGGATGGAGTCGGTATTCTGTAGGCTCCAAAGAAAAATGAACGGATGATGATAGCTGCAATCGCGGCAAAGATAAATGCATCAAACCACTCTCTGGCCCAATGCTTTGCTTTCTGCTCTTCCTCGGAACGCCTGTTCCTGGCCTTCGATGATTTTTTTTCTTTGTTGGTCAATGGTTCCCTTCTATTAGTATCTGTTAGAAAACTCATAGTGTCCTGAAAAAACGTCAAGGTCAAGGCGGGCAAAGACCAAAAAAACGCAGTGTACAAGCGTATTTTTTGGACGAGCTCAACACAGAGATTGACGTTTTCTCAGAGACACTAATTAAAGATAGCCGGCCGGCTGATCGGCTCACGAATAAACTCACCCTCTTCATATGCGACACGATACCACTGTTGTCGCTCAGGAGAATAGAAATAATCACTGAAAGAAGCCATCCCGCTCTCATCTTCCATCAGCATACGTGTCAATGTCCGCTTAACCTGCGGCATCAGGTCGACATACCTGCTGGCACCAACGTAAACCAGCCCGTCTTCAAAGGGTCCGTCCAGGTCGAGGACCATCATCGGGATCTCGTCGTCGATAATAAACCAGTACTCAAACTGGATTGCTTTCCCCGGACGGAAGTTATTCATAATCAGGTCATCAATCGTCTGGGTCGGATTCCCGAATACCTCCTGAAGGCGGGCTCTCAATTCAATCGTCGGAATCCGGTCAATAGTTGTCGGGTTGTAGAGCCCCTGGCCGGTCCAGGAAATCTGACTGAAATCGGATTGAAAACTGGCACGTTCCGCATGGGTTACCTTGCGGATTTCCGGCTCTTCAAACTGTGCATAGAGTGAAGTCGTAGCCGTAAAAAAAAGCAGTACCAGTAGCAGAGATATCTGTTTCATAGAGTTATCGATCATCTTCGTCCATAGATAAAACGGCCAGGAAGGCTTCTTGTGGAACGTCCACCGCGCCAACTTGTTTCATCCGTTTTTTTCCTTCCTTCTGTTTCTCAATCAGTTTTCGTTTTCGTGTGATATCACCGCCGTAGCATTTGGCAGTCACATCCTTTTTCAGTGCGCGGATTGTATCCCGTGCAATCACACGCGACCCGATTGCAGCCTGTACAGCTACCTCGAACTGCTGTCGGGGAATCAATTCTTTCAGCTTTTTACAAACCCTCTTCCCCTGTTCAAACGCTTTATCCCTGTGTGTAATGCTTGAGAGGGCGTCGACCGGATCACCGTTTAGCAGAATATCCAGCCGAACCAGGTCTCCTTTTCTGTACTCCAGCAGTTCGTAATCGAGAGACGCATAGCCCCGTGTACCGCTCTTGAGCCGGTCATAGAAGTCAAAAACGACCTCAGCCATCGGCAATTCATACGTGATCTCAACCCGGTTGTTCTGCATGAAGTGCTGGTTCACATAGATACCCCGCCGATCCTGGCACAGTTTCATGATAGGGCCTATGTAGTCGGCCGGAGTTATAATACTCGCCTTTATATAGGGTTCATACACAACCTCCACCTTTCCAGCATCCGGCATTTCACTCGGGTTCTCTACAAGGATTCTCTTCTGGTCTCCCTTCTCCTGCTTGACGACTTCATATTGAACATTCGGAACGGTTGTGATGATGTCGATATTAAACTCACGGTCCAGCCGCTCCTGAACGATCTCCATATGCAAAAGGCCGAGGAACCCTGTTCGAAAACCAAACCCGAGCGCTTTGGAGGTTTCCGGCTGATACTGCAGGGAGGCGTCGTTCAACTGAAGCTTTTCGAGGGCGCTGCGAAGATCCTCAAAATCGTCCGACTCGGTCGGGTAGATGCCGCTGAAGACCATCGGTTTAACTTCTTTATAACCGGGGATCGGCTTTTCCGCCCTGATTTTATTATGAGTGATAGTGTCTCCGACCCGGGCATCCTGCAGGGATTTCACACTTCCAATCACATAGCCGACTTCTCCAGCCTCAAGTTTGTCGGTTGGTTCCTGCTTCATCTTCAAATACCCCACCTCTTCCGCATCATAGTCATCGATTCCGGTCGCCATAAAATAGATGTCGTCTCCCTTCCGAAGAGTCCCCTCCATGACACGTACATAGGCGATTGAGCCCCGGTAGGTATTGAACACGGAGTCGAAAATCAACGCTCTCAGTGGTTTGTCTGCTTCGCGGGAAGGCCCGGGTATCCGGTCAGCGATCGCTTCCAGAAGTTCGTCTACCCCCTCACCGGTCTTGCCGGATACGTGGAGAATTTCCTCCTTCTGGCAGCCGATAAGATCGATCACCTGCTGGGAGACACCTTCGACATCGGCCCCCGGAAGATCAATTTTGTTCAGTACCGGGACGATCTCCAGGTTCTGGTCGATCGCCTGGTACAGGTTTGAGATCGTCTGTGCTTCCACTCCCTGGGAAGCGTCCACGATCAGCAGGGCTCCTTCACACGCTTTCAATGCCCGTGATACCTCATAAGCAAAATCAACATGTCCGGGTGTATCAATCAGATTGTAGATATAGGCATCGCCATTCGGACGTTTGTAATCCATCCTGATGGCGTGGCTCTTGATTGTGATCCCTCTCTCCCGCTCCAGGTCCATATCATCCAGGATCTGTTCCTGCATCTCTCTCTCCGTGATCGCTCCGGTCCGCTCCAGAAGACGGTCAGCCAGGGTCGATTTTCCGTGATCGATGTGAGCGATTATGCAAAAATTCCGGATATTGTTCATATGGGAGGTCTCAATTAGAATGATGCGAAGCCCTCAATATACGAATATGTAATACCCATTGCATTCGAAATAGAAGGAAGGAGTCAGGAGCCAGGAGTCAGAATTTCTGTCTTTTATCTTCTGTCTCCTGTTTCCATAATTTGATTTGTGTCAGGAATTATTCTAAAATGGAGATATACAATTTGTTCTGTTATTACCCTTGCACTTCAGGTGTTGGAACGGATCTATAAGGTAGTAATCAGCCAGGCAGAGATACTGGATTGTTAGCGATAACATACAATCACTTTATACAATTATGGCATCAGGTTTGAATTGTGCTTCACAACTATTTCCGGGTTATCATCTCTATGCACAATTATGAGTGGAAATCATTACCAGGATCAGGATGGTGAACAATTCTGGATTGAAAACATCCGGAATGGAGACGAACGTGCCTTTGAGATCCTTTTTAAAAAATATTACGAACAGTTGACCAGGCTTACCCATGGATATGTACGTTCCCGTGCTATCGCCGAGGAGCTTGTGCAGGAAGTTTTTACCGAGATATGGATCTCCAGGGAGACGTGGTACATTACTGAATCCCTTCGATCCTATCTCTACAGAGCTGCCCGGAACCGATCGTTAAATTACCTGAAGCATCAGGAGGTGAAAAGGAGATATGATCCGGAATGGATGGAACATCATCATCAACCTGGCCTTCCGGATGTCGACGAACCTGTTTCTGATGAGGTGCTGAGAGAGGCGATCCGGTCTGCCCTGGAGGAGCTGCCGGAACGAAGTAAAACCACCTACAAACTGCACCGGCATGATGGGTTGACCTATAAGGAGATAGCAGCGGTGATGGGTGTATCCGTAAAAACGGTTGAATCACATATGTCGAAAACCCTCAAGCTTTTGCGAAGCAGATTGTCGAAGTTTCTTCCGGTGTTACTGTCCGCCTTGCTTAGGCTCTAGTGTTGTGTCAACCATACTTTTGCGGGATCGATTTGGCGCCGCCACAGCAGATTCGAGGTAAATCCGACAGGCTCCTGGAAAGAAATAGATGGGGTATGGGCGATTTCGATTGTCCTTATCAGTGGAATATAGTTTCCAGGAGGCTGCCGGACTTACCGGATCGTAGTAGATTCAGCGGGTGTCCGACAGACTCGTGGTGTACCGTCAACTATTCGATACGGCAAAAAAGTCCGCCAGCCGGTGGGGCTCCGTAAGAGTAGGATTCACGGTATAGTGGCAAGAGGACGATGCGTACATATCGGGATATTCGTTTCAGTATTTATTATTTCAAACAGAAAGAGACATTACATGAAAAAGGAACAGGAAATTTGGCAGCTGATCCAGAGGTTTGTTACCGGAAATGCAACCCCTGATGAGCGCCAGAAACTTCATCATTGGATGGATCTCGATCCGGCAAATCGCCAGTTGGTCAGAGAAGTAGAGAAAATATGGGATATGACGCCTGCAGATGAAATGGAGGTCAATGTTCAACAGGCCTGGAGGGCATTTCAGTCGAACGTCCTCCGTAAGAAGAGAAAGACAGGTAACAGATCCATCCATGGGTTGCTTATTCTCAGGGTAGCGGCTGTAGTACTGCTCACAGTGATGGCCGGGTTATTCGCATACACCTATATTACTTCCGATCCTGCTGCAGGGGATGAAACAGCTTCAGGCCATGTCCTTCAACTGGAAAATCTTGTGACCGGCAAGGGGGAAAAGGCGAGTGCAACCTTCTCCGATGGTACGGAAGTAATTCTGAATTCTGCCAGTACGCTTCGTTTTCCTGAAGAGTTCAGGGGAGCCCGGCGGGAAGTACACCTCGAAGGAGAAGCCTATTTTGATGTCGCTCCGAATCCGGACCACCCGTTTATTGTGCATATCCGTGGAGCCGAGATCGAAGTTCTTGGTACCGAGTTTAATGTGCGGGGCTGGAGTGAAGACCTTGCAGTCGATGTTGTTGTACGTGAAGGGAAAGTTTCGGTCAGTGCTCCGGGGCGTGTAACGGGGAATCAGCAGGAAGTATTATTGGGAGCAGGTGATTTTACCAGGGTTCCGGACGGCCAGGGGCCTGTTCCGGTTCAACAAGTTGAAATCTCTGATTATCTAGTCTGGATGTCGGGCGGCCTCTACTTCAAGGACACGCCTTTTCATCAGGTCTTGCGGGATGTCGAGCGGAGGTTTGACGTTCAAATCACTCTTCATGAGTCCGGCCTTTCAGATGTTCCCTTCACAGGGAAATTTCAGTATGCCGATCTTGATGAGGTACTCTCCATCATCGCAGTATCCATGGAGATTGACTTTCGCCGGGATGGATCAACTGTTGATCTGATGTAAGTACGATACTAGTTAATATCAACAGTGACAGAAGGGATTCACATGCGCGTTTACCTGCGTTTATTGGGAGCCTTGACGTTCACTGGAGTACTCTTTTTTCTCTCTCATGGCCATGCAGATGCTTTTCAGAACAGTGAACAGAAGAGTGATACGGTAAAGAGTGTCCAGAAGATGTCAATCGCGGCGGAAGATTTGCAATCGATCTTCTATAAGGTAGATATTGATCATCGTATCAACGTCCAGATTATGAATGAACCGCTGGACAGGGCTCTCGACACCATTGCAAATTCTGCACAACTGAATATCATCTATCGGGGAGATATTCTGGTTGGAAAGAGAATCACGCTGCTTGAAGATGATATCAGTGTCAGTGAAGCATTGACGTATGTACTGGAAGGGACGGACCTTGAGTATATGATTTCAAGAGATGGCTACCTGCTCATTATCCGGATTGACGAAGAGGTTGAACCGATCGAGCCTCAAACGCAGATTTCGGTTCAGGGTACCATCTCCGATGCAATGGACGGAGGCCCGCTACCCGGGGTGAATGTGGTTATCCAGGGTACGACGATTGGCACGTCGACCGGGCTGGATGGAGATTTCAGCCTGAGCGTTTCGGATCTGCAGACGGCGGTGCTGATTGTCTCCTTTGTTGGCTACGAGAGCCAGGAGGTGGAAGTATCCGGCCAGTCGAACCTGGAGGTCGAGCTTGTTCCGGCCGCTATTGTCGGGGACGAGCTGGTGGTGGTCGGCTACGGAACCATGCGACAGCGGGACGTCACCGGGTCGGTCAGCTCTATCCGGGCCGAACAGCTCAGTACGGTGGCCCGCAGTTCGGTGAACCAGATGATGCAGGGGCATGTTCCAGGGCTGAATATGATTACCAGAACGGCTCAGCCCGGAGGTGGCGTGAATGTCAATATTCGTGGTGCGATCTCACCCGGCGGGAGCAATACCCCTCTCTACGTGATCGACGGCGTTCCCATGACCAGTTACAACTCTACCATTCCGGGCCTGGATGGCTTTGTTCCTGGGCTTGACGGCTCCGAATTTGATTTCAGAGGCGGGCTGGATCTCGGATTTGGTGGCGGGATCGACCGTGACCCACTCAGCTACCTGAACCCGTCCGACATCGAGTCGATTACGGTAATGAAGGATGCGAGTGCGGCGGCGATCTACGGATCAGCGGCGGCCAACGGAGTGATCCTGATCACCACGCGCGGCGGCCGGTCGGGCGACTTGCAGGTGGAGTATCGCGGCAGCTATAGCGTGCAGGCTCCCAAAGAATATTTTCCTCTGCTGAACGAGCGGGAGTTCATGCAGCAGCAGACGCGCCTCTCCTACGACTGGTATCTGTACGATCATGGCCTGGCGCCGTACGGCACCAACACCAGCGCGTCGGTTCCCTTCTCTCCGTTCTATTCCCAATCCGATATTTCGGCAGCGGGAGAGGGCACGGACTGGGTGGATCAGGTAACCCGGACGGGCAGCATCCAGGAGCACAACCTGGTGTTGAGCGGCGGGTCGGACCAGACGCGTCTGTACGGCTCGTTCAGTTTTCATGACAACCAGGCGATATTGAAGAACTCGGCCTATAGGCGCTATACGGCACGGCTGAACCTGGACCAGACGATTTCGGATGCGATCGAGTTTCGTCTCCGGATGAATGTGGGCCAGCAGGATGGCCAGAATGCGACCTCGGGTGCGAGCAGCGGGGGAGCGGAGAAGTTTCACATGATCGAGGCGGGCACGTCGGTCTCCCCGACGATTCCGGTCTACAACGAAGATGGCACGTACGCGCTTCACTACAACCCGCTGATCATGAACCCGGTCTCGTTTCTGGATATCAAGGATGAGTCGCGGACCAACAACCTGTTTATGGCTCCGACGCTGGAGGTGGAGTTTGCCGAGAACCTGATCGGGACGTTTACCGGCCAGGTGGACCGTGAGGGGACGACGCGGGGTTTCTATCTGCCGCGCTCGTCCAACCATGCGCTGCTGGCTGAAGGGATGGCGCAGAAAATGGAGCGGAACCGGTCGAACTACACCGGGGAAGGGTATGTGACCTGGCAGACCGGGTTTGCGAACAGCGAGTTGTCGGTGATGGCCGGAGCGGGGATCTACTATGCGGAGAACGAAGGGTTCCAGATGGAGGCGATCGGGTTTTTCACCGATTCCTTCCAGGACTACAACATCGGGGTGGCGCATGACCTGAACCGAACCCGTCTCGGTTCGTTCCGGAGTGACCGGACGAAGGTATCACAGTTCATGCGGGTCAACTATTCGTACCTGGACCGGTACATTCTGACGCTGGTGGGCCGCCGGGACGGCTCAAGCATTTTTGCCGAGAATCACCGGTACGGGTTCTTTCCCGGCGTGTCAGCGGCGTGGATGCTGTCGGAAGAGAATTTTCTTCGCGAGAGCGATGCGATATCGGAGCTGAAGCTGCGCGTGGGCTACGGTCAGTCGGGCAACGAGACGGTGCTGGCGGGCAACACGCTTCAGCTCTATGCGCCGGGCAACGAGTATGTGATCGGTACGACGCTCTACAGCGGAGTGGCGCTGGATCAGATCGCCAACCCGGACCTGACCTGGGAGACGGTCACGACGATGAACCTGGGCCTGGACTTCGGCTTCTTCCGGAACCGAATCCGGGGCTCGCTGGATCTCTACAACCGAAAAGCGACAGACCGGCTGGCCAATAATCCACTTCCGTTCAACAGCCCGGTGGGCAGTGTGGCGGACAATGTGGGGTCGACGGAGAGTTATGGTGTGGAGCTGTCGCTGAATACGCTGAATGTATCGACGCCGGTGATGAACTGGTCGACGGACTTTAACATCAGCTGGCAGGAGGCGCGGTGGGTGGAGCGCAATCCGCGGGTGCCGCTGAACCCCTGGGTTGGAGAGAAGGATCTGCTCGGTACGATGTACGGGGTATATACAGACGGCATCATCCGTAGTGCGGACGAGATTCCGGCCCACCAGCCGAATGCGAACCTGGGGAATGTCCGCTACGTCGACACCAATGGAGACGGGATTCTGGACAACGACGATGTGACGATTATCGGCAACAGCATTCCGAAGTGGCGTCTGGGCCTTCGCAACGAGGTCGGCTACCGGAACTTCAGCCTGAGCGTCTACCTGTACGGGAACCTGGACTACTCGCGGGGCAACACCTACGCTCCCGCTCCCGATGAGCTGCGCGTACACGGAGTGCCGAGCAACACGACGAAATATGTAACGGAGGTCTGGTCGGCGGACAACCCGGCCGGAACGCGTCCGGGAGTGGCGCCGAACCCGCACAGCGGAGACTTCAGTGGCGGGAGCGACTTCAATCAGTATGATGCGAGTTTTCTGAGGCTTCAGGACATCACGGTTGGGTATGCGATACCGCGGTCGATGCTGGTGAACCTGGGCGGGATCCAGGATGCCCGTCTGTTCCTGACGGTACAGAACCTGGGTGTGATTACGCAGTACCCGGGATATGATCCCGAGTATACAGAGGCAAATCCGTATCCGGATACCTATACAACTACCATGGGAATTGAGATCAGGTTCTAATATGAGGTTAAGTACCACAGGTGCGAGTAAGCACGATTCCCGGATTTTTGTTCGGTTCGTGGTCTCGATTTTGTTTTGCTTTTGTATTGCCGGCTGTTCAAACGAACTGCCCGGCCTGGAAATGAACATGGTGAGTGATGAAGAGGCCGGAGAAGATGCAAAAAGGATTGGGCACGAGGTCTCCTATATTACAGAAGAGGGCTTAACGGTAGAATTATGGGCATCTGAAAAATTACTGGGAGATCCGATTGCACTGCATGCAGATCCACAGGGAAGAATATTGGTTACGGTTACAAACCGGCGTTCAAGATCTGAAGTTTCTGTGGGGAGAAACGGTGAGTGGATGATCGAGTCCCTTGGCATGACATCGGTGGAGGATCGACGGAGGTTTCTGAGAGAAGCTCTCTCCCCGGAAAAAAGTGATGAAAACTCCAGGATAACAGATCATAATGAGGATGGATCTCATGACTGGCGGGATCTGACCGTAGTAAAAGAGGAAGTCTGGAGATTGGAAGACCAGACCGGCAACGGTATGGCAAACTGGTCTCAACTCTATATTCGGGATTTTCATGAGGAGGTTACCGATCTGGCAGGCGGAGTTTTCTCCTTTGATGATGCCGTGTACGTTACGGTTGGCCCGGATCTGTGGAAGGTCGAGGATACAAACAACGATGGCATGGGAGACCGAAAAGAGTCTTTGAGCCACGGATACAATATTCATGTAGGGATCAGCGGCCATGGAATGTCAGGGATTACTATGGGTCCGGACGGGCGTCTTTATTGGGGTGTCGGAGATCACGGCCTGAATGTGACCAGCAAGGAGGGTGAACAGTGGTTCTATCCGGCACAAGGTGCCATTCTCCGATCCGAGCCGGACGGAAGTAATTTTGAAGTATTTGCAGCCGGGTTGCGCAATACCCATGAGTTCGTGTTTGACAAATATGGAAATATGATTTCTGTTGATCATGACGGGGACTTTGCCGGAGAGATGGAACGGCTGGTCCATATTGTAGAGGGGTCTGACAGTGGTTGGCGAACCTACTGGCAGTTTGGGAAGTATACCGATCCGCTAAATAACGATTATCATGTCTGGATGGATGAGGGGTATTCCGTCCCCCGGTTTGAAGGACAGACTGCTCATATACTTCCTCCGATCGCCGAATACCATACCGGGCCAACCGGTATGACATACAATCCGGGGACAGCCCTCGGTCAGGGGTATGCGGATCACTTTTTTGTGACATCATTTCCGGCAACGCCCGCCCGGGCTGCTATTCATGCATTTACCCTTAAAGAGAACGGGGCAACCTTCGAGCTGGAAAACGACCGGCAAATCCTGACCGGAATTCTTGCGACCGGCCTGGATGTGGGCCCGGACGGGGCGCTCTATGTTGCCGACTGGATTCAGGGATGGGGTCCCAACGGGGAGGGCCGAATCTGGAAACTCGATGTGGAAGAGAATCACGATACATCTGTTCGCACTGCGGTCCGGGAGCTGCTATCCCGAAATTTCACTACCCGTTCAGCCGCAGAACTTCGGGAGCTCCTCACACACACAGATATGCGAATCAGACAGAAAGCGCAATTTGAGTTGGCAGAGCGTATGGATTTGGAATCCTTCCTGACTATTCTGGAAGATTCCGGCCATCAACTTGCCCGCATTCACAGTATCTGGGGGATCGGGCAAATCTTACGCAGCCAACCTGAAACTTCATCGAATTTGGTTCCATACCTCCGTGATCCCGATCCGGAGATTGTGGCACAAACATTGAAGGTTCTCGGTGATGTCCGTTATGCCGATGCAGCCGGAGAGATCCTGGACTTGTTCGGACATTCCAATGACCGGGTTCAGTTTTTTGCAGCCGAAGCCGTGGGCCGCATGGAGTACTCCCAGGCACAGGGCCGGTTGATCGACCTTCTGGAAACAAACGATAACCGGGATCTATATCTGCGTCACGCAACGGTACTTGCACTTTCACGGATTGGTGATCGTGAATCACTGGCCGCCCTGACAGGTCACAGCTCCAGGGCAGTTCGTCTTGGAGCGGTAGCCGCCCTGAGCCGGATGAGGGACAGCTATGTAGCACGATTCTTGCAGGATACAGATGAAGCGATCGTTACCGATGCTGCCAGAGGCATCCATGATGATGAATTTATTGAAGAGGCTTTGGAGGATTTGGCATACGTGCTGGATCAGGAGAGGTTTATGAATGAGCCGCTCATTCGAAGGTCGATCAGTGCCAATTTGCACATTGGCACCCCGGAATCAGCGGCCAGGCTTGCCAGGTTTGCACTCCGTCAGGAGGCATCAGACTCTATTCGGGCGGAAGCGGTACTGGCGCTCTCTGTATGGCCTGCGCCCTCCCGCCTGGACAGAGTAACCGGCCGTTACCGCGGAACGTCAGAGAATAACATTGCAGATGCGAGAAGTGTCATCGGGCAGTTTGTTCACCTGCTCTCCGACCCGCTTGAATCCCTGCCAGTCAAGCTGGCTGTACTGCAGGCAGTCACGAATCTGGAATATGAACCGGGTCTTGCAGCCGTTTTTTCGCTTTTGGAAGAAGACCCATCGGCAGAGGTTCGTGCAGAAGCTTTGGAAACAGTGGCGCAATTTCGTTATGAACGGCTGGATGAAGCGGTGCAGATTGCCCTGGAAGACGGTGATCCGGTTGTTCGAGCCAGGGCTCTGACGATTGCGCCCACCCTCTCTCTGGAAGCAAGGGCACTTCTGGAGTTACTGCAGCCGGTTTTGGAGAACGGTACACTGCTAGAGCAGAGACGGGTATTGGAGATTCTTGGCGGTATGGATGTTTCGAATGTTATCCCGGTAATGAATTTAATACTGGACCGGTTATCGGAGGGTACTCTGTCCGCCGGGCTGTTGCTGGAATTGACAGAATCGGTACATGATCTTGGGGACGAGGCGTTGACAACACGGCTGGAAGATCATCTCTCCGGGTCGGGAAACAGCCGGCTGGAATCCCGATACACTCCTCTGCTGTCCGGAGGCGATCGGGAGTCCGGAGAGTCGATCTTTTTTCAAAACCCGGCAGCTCAATGTATCCGATGCCATGCTGTTCAGGGCCAGGGCGGGGATGCGGGCCCGGACCTCTCATTCATTGGAAGAGACCGGTCACGGGAAGAACTACTTCAATCACTGGTCGAACCCTCCGCTGAAATCAGTGTCGGTTACGGAGCCGTCGAGATACGGTTGTCAGACGAAGAGCCGGTCTACGGGGTGCTGGAAGCGGAAACGGACTCATCCGTTACAATTCATTCCGGAGGCGGAGTAAACCGGACAATTGCCCGGTTCCGAATTTCCGGACGAACCAATCTGCCCTCTTCCATGCCTTCTATGGAGAGTGTACTTTCGGCCCGGGAACTCAGGGATCTTGTTGAGTATCTGAAAACATTGACAGGGGATAGTGGATAAGGGCCCGGCGGTTTTGCTTTTTCGCTTCGTACACTAAAAGTGAGTCCGCCAGTTGGCGGATGAAAAAAAATGATAGGGTGCATCAACATTCACTTGTCTTCTTATTGTAGAAAGGGGTGCTTTATCAGTTGAAATAGCTGACAGAAGCTGCCGGTAGATCTGCCGAACAGTTACTTTTTTTTTCGTCAGAGTTGAAAGCGCTTACAATCAGGACTGTTTTTTTAACCGCGGGCACTTATTGAAATATTAATCCTCCTGAATGGACACAGTCGGTCCGGACAGGGTAAAAGCTGAATCGTATGATGGGGAAAATTACTACTTACATGTCAGTATGCATGATGGCTGTTTCACTGTTGTTTTTGACAGGGTATACAGGCATTGCATATTCTCAAACCGTAACAGGTATTGTTACGGATGCAACTACCGGCGAATCCATTCCCGGGGCTAATGTGGTTATCCAGGGTACGACGATTGGCACGTCGACCGGGCTGGATGGAGATT
>JBBDRW010000168.1:0-18174 GCA_040905265.1 Balneolaceae bacterium
GGCCAACTTCGCTGCCGATATTTCCCATCTGTTCGAGAATCGTTAAACGAGCCCATCGGTCGCGGTCTACGGTGTAGGCTGGTAGTTTTTGGTGTTCCATTCAGTAAAAGGTTATGGCTTTACTTTTTTCTCTACAAGTGTCAGGATGCGCTTTCTGATATCTTCGTCCTTTACATCCCTTGACATGTTTTTCTGCCTCGGACGAATATTTATCATAGAATCAAATTCGACAAAATCATCTGTACCAAAATTTGCAGGATATAAATTGATCCCCCACAGATCCTCCTGTCTGGACCCCTGCTCGAGAAGATGACGCTCTTGATCCACATGTAATTCTGCATCTACGATTAACAACTCCTTCTTTATATCCACAACAGCTTTTACAAGAAATCCATACATCTTCTCAGCCATTATCTCCAGCTCATCAACGGTTATAGTATCTACCAGTTTCACCTGTTTGATTCCTTTTTAGATTAGTATAGACCTTGAAAATTTTTCATGGCAGGTTAATCAATTCCTGATAAAAACATCAACTGAACGTAAGGATAATAATTTTCTACTCCCTTTGATACAGCAAAACTTCGTTGCCTGGTGGATCCAGCTACTCCGATCTCATCACCGCCACCTTCGAACTCCTCTTCATCAATGACGGCAGTACGGACGGCACCTGAACAAACTCCTGGCAAGCGGTTTCACCCCGGTTCCTGCCCCTCCGCATACGCCTCCATCGGCACACACGCACACATGAGGTTACGGTCTCCATAGGCGTCATCCACGCGGCTGGATGCCGGCCAGAATTTGTGAAACCTAAGATGGGGCAGGGGGAAAGCGGCTTGTTCCCGGCTGTAGGGACGCTCCCAATCGCCTTCCAGAAGTACCCGCTGGGTATGTGGTGCATTCCGGAGCAGATTGTTCTCCTTGTCGGCACGCCCCTCCTCGATTTCCCGGATCTCTTCACGGATCATGATCATCGCATCGCAAAAGCGGTCGAGCTCCTCTTTGGATTCACTCTCTGTCGGTTCAATCATCAGTGTTCCCGGAACGGGAAAGGACATGGTAGGAGCATGAAACCCGTAATCCATCAGCCGTTTGGCAACATCGGCCGCTTCAATTCCGGCGCTCTCCCTGAACGTGCGAAGGTCGACGATAAATTCGTGGGCAGAGCGGCCGTTTCGGCCTGTATAGAGAACCGGGTAGTGGTCGTTCAGCCGCTCTTTCAGGTAATTGGCATTCAGAATCGCAATTTCGCTCGCTCGTTTCAGCCCATCGGCTCCCAGCATGCGGATGTAGGCGTGGGAGATCGTCAGAATGCTGGCACTTCCCCAGGGTGCAGCAGATACGGCGGGAATTGTCTTCTCTCCGTTCAGTTTGATGACGGGGTGGTCAGGCAGGTAGGGTTTCAGCTCCTTTGTTACACCGATCGGGCCCATTCCCGGCCCGCCGCCGCCGTGCGGGATGCAGAAGGTTTTGTGCAGGTTCAGGTGGCAGACGTCCGCCCCGATCAATCCGGGTGAGGTGAGCCCCACCTGGGCGTTCATGTTGGCTCCGTCCAGATACACCAGGCCGCCAAACTCATGAACCAGTTCGCAGATCTCCCGGATTCCATCTTCAAAAACGCCGTGTGTGGAGGGATAGGTAACCATCAGTGCGGCAAGCCGGTCTCCGTGTTTCTCCGCTTTCTCCCGGAGATCGTCCAGATCGATGCTTCCGTTTTCGTCACAACGTGTAACGACCACCTCCATGCCGGCCATCACGGCACTGGCAGGGTTGGTGCCGTGTGCGGAAGAGGGGACAATGCAGACATTCCGCTGACCTTCTCCACGGTCCTTGTGATATTCCCGGATCACAACCAGGCCGGTGTATTCTCCCTGTGCTCCCGAGTTCGGTTGAAACGAGATCGAGTCAAAGCCTGTAATTTCCGCAAGCCAGCTTTCCAGCTCTTCAAACAGTTCGGTGTAGCCGTCAGCCTGATCGCGCGGAACAAACGGGTGGAGTTTTCCGAACTTCGGCCAGGTGAGCGGGATCATCTCGGCGGTTGCGTTCAGTTTCATGGTGCAGGAACCGAGCGGGATCATCGAGTGGGTCAGGTCCAGGTCCCGGTTCTCCAGCGTCTTCAGATAGCGAAGCATTTCATGTTCGGAGTGGTAGGTATTGAAGACCGGGTGCTTCATGAAGCTGCTTCTGCGCAGAAGCGGCTCCGGATACTCAAGGTTTACGGTTTTCGCAGCTTTGTTCAGGTCAAATGCCTGCTCTTTTCCGGCTGCTGTGGCAAAGATGTCGAGGATCGCTGCTACATCGTCCAGATCTTTTGCCTCGTCAAACGATATACCGACGGTATCGTCTCCGTATCGGAAATTCATCTCCTTTGCGAGGGCAGCTTCCCGGATCTGCTCTGTATGGTCCGTTTCGATCGTCAGGGTGTCAAAAAAGGTTTCATTCCGGATGGAATAGCCGATCTTTTCGAGCCCTTTTGCTGCCAGTTTGGCCATTCCGTGAATCCGGGCTGCAATTCTCTTCAGGCCGTCCGGCCCGTGGTAGACGCCGTAGAAACCGGCAACGACCGCCAGAAGAACCTGGGCGGTACAGATGTTTGAGGTCGCCTTCTCCCGGCGGATGTGCTGTTCGCGGGTCTGCAGGGCCATGCGGTAAGCAGGGTTCCCTTCCGCGTCTTGCGTGACCCCGATAATACGCCCCGGAACGCGGCGTTTGTACTCCTCCCGGGTTGCAAAGTAGGCAGCGTGCGGCCCGCCGTATCCCATCGGGACACCAAAGCGCTGGGTGGTTCCGACGACTGCATCGGCCCCCATCTCACCGGGAGGGGTCAGAAGCGTCAGACTGAGAAGGTCTGCGGCAACGGCAACAGCTATATCGTGTTCATGCGCGGCATCGATCAACGAGCGGTAATCATGGACCGAGCCGTCCGTACCGGGGTATTGAAGCAGGACACCGAACAGAGTCGGGTCGGTGACGTCCAGTTCCCGGTAGTCCCCGATTACCAGCTCCACACCGATCGGCTCCGCCCGGTTCTGAAGTACAGATATCGTTTGCGGATGGCAGAGGTCGGATACGAAAAATTGGGAGGCGCTTTTTCTCTTCTCTCCCTTCCGGAGGTCGAGAAACATCGACATCGCTTCGGCCGCTGCCGTCGCTTCATCCAGGAGAGAGGAGTTGGCCAGTTCCATGCCGGTCAGGCCGGCAACCATCGACTGAAAATTGATCAGGGCTTCAAGCCGCCCCTGGGAGATCTCTGCCTGATACGGGGTGTAGGAGGTGTACCAGCCGGGATTTTCCAGCACATTCCGGAGGATTACATTCGGGGTCAGGGTTTCGTAGTACCCCATGCCGATAAAGGAACGAAAGAGCCGGTTTTTGGTAGCGGTCTGCTTCAGTTTCTCCAGATATTGGTCCTCGCTGAGGGGGGGAGGAAGCTGCAGCGGGCGGTTCATTCGGATGTTGTCAGGGACGGTTTCATCGGTCAGTGCGTCCAGGGAAGCAGCATTGATTGCCTGAAGCATTTCCTGAATTTGTGGAGTGTCGGGGCCGATGTGTCGGTGTACAAATGCTTCTTTCTCGAAATGGATGTGCATTGATATAGTCGCTTCCTGGAGTCCTTGTATTCAGGTTACAGTGAATAGAATGCTTTCCCAGATGGTTTTTAATCAAAGCATCCCAGAAGTCTATGCAATATCTCGAAGATACTGTTTTTTCTGCCGAATCTCATCAGTGGAAGGGCTCCTTTTTTCATCTTCAATTGCCTGGTGCCCAGTCAACCGCCCTCTTATAATTTAGATGACACTAAAAATTTTATTTCAATCTGTGAATTTCGTATTCTTGTGGATAGTTGGCAACGCTGAACCTCAGGAAAACCGATACGAATATGGACATTGGATTACTGCGAGACTGGTTTTTTGATCTCAACCCCATTCTACAGGCGCTTATGGGAGGGTCATTCGGTTGGCTGATGACTGCCCTTGGAGCTGCTATTGTCTTTTTGACAAAAGGTGTCGGTAACAAGCTCCTCGACAGTATGCTTGGATTTGCGGCTGGTGTAATGATTGCAGCAAGTGTCTGGTCACTGATTATGCCGGCAATGGAGATGTCGGCCGCTCTCGGCTCGATCGAGTGGATGCCGGCAGCTGTTGGTTTTTTAGGCGGGGCTCTTTTTCTGCGACTGTGTGACGCTTACGTGCCGCACCTTCACCTTGGCCTTCCTACCTCGGAAGCGGAAGGAGTGGAGACGAAACTCCGCAGAGCCACGCTGTTGGTACTGGCGATTACCATTCATAATATACCGGAAGGGCTCGCAGTCGGTGTACTGTTCGGAGCTGCCGCCTCAGGTGTGGACCCGACCGGTACTGCGACGGTGATGGGAGCGATCGCTCTCGCACTTGGCATCGGCATTCAGAACTTTCCGGAGGGGTTGGCTGTTTCTATGCCGCTTCGGAGAGATGGAGTCTCACGGAAAAAAAGCTTCGCATACGGACAGATGTCTGCTGTCGTGGAGCCTGTTTTTGCCGTTGTTGGTGCTCTTGCCGTAATCATGGTTCAACCGATCCTCCCGTATGCGCTTGGCTTTGCAGCGGGGGCGATGATGTTTGTGGTAGTGGAAGAGCTGATTCCGGAATCCCAGCACCACGGCCATACCGACATTGCAACCCTGGGTACGATGATCGGTTTCTGTGTGATGATGATTCTGGACGTTGCACTGGGGTGAGGGGGAAAGGTAACAGCGGATAGGAGATAGAGAAATAGGTTGACAGGGTGTTTGGTGGCTTTTTTTGACTTTCTTCTGACTCCTGAATTCTATCGCTCCCGAATCACTTCGCCGAATCCGGAGGCCTGCCGGATCAGGTTGCCGGCCGTGAAGGCATAAAACGGAGTGACCGGCGCACCGGTTTGCCGCAGTGCTTTTGCTGTCCAGGTATTGGATGTTCTGGGCAGGATATAGACTCCTTTCGATTTGAAGAATGTGCTGCTCCGGTAGAGACCGTCTGCGGCGTAGAGCAGATCGCCATTTTCATCCCTGCGAAACCGGCCGGTTATAAAGTCGATGAGTTTATCCATTCCTTTTGGGCTTATCATCACCCGGATGATTGTCGCAGTTCTGAAGTACTGTTCTGTCGGAATATCGAAACCGGTTACATGGATCACACTTCCCGTAGGGAGCAGGGCTGCACGCAGCAGCAGCCAAAATCCTGGATCCGGATGAGGGTAGTAGCGGTTGTCTCCCCATCCAAACATCAGGTACCGATTCTCCGGCCAGGCATCGTGTTCCGGAACCATTTCGTCAAAACGAGCCGATTCAATTACCAGGCTGACGTGCCAGTCATTGCTGACCAGCCAGACCGGAACCGGACGCAGTTCCTCCTCGTCCGGATAGAGTTCGGTAACAGGCCCCAGACAGGCTGACAGAAGCGGAAGCAACAACAGCAGGAAGTACGTTTCTACTCCCCGGGACGGATTATTCAGGATGTTTTTCATATTGGTTTGATTCCGCTATTGTATGGTGTATATATTGGGAGACTTAGAAATACTTATTTGTGTATGAAAAAACCAGACAAACTGTTTCTTGCTTCGGGTAACGGGGATAAAATAACAGAATTCAGGCAGATCCTCCGATCGCTGGAGATCGAGCTGACTTCAACACTGGACCTGGAGGCCAGTGAGGAGGTCGATGAGGATCAACCGACACTCGAGGGGAATGCCCTGAAAAAGGCCCGATTCTGGAAGGAAAAAACAGGTCTGCCGGCACTGTCGGATGATACCGGCCTGGAGGTCGACGCTCTGGGAGGGGCGCCCGGTGTCTTTTCTGCCCGATATGCAGGTGAACAGGTTACCTACGAGGAGAACGTCCGGAAGTTGCTGGAGGATCTTCGGGGTGCAGAAAACCGAAAGGCGAGGTTTCGGACGGTGATTGCACTGGTTGGAGAGGAGGAGTGGCTGTTTGAAGGAGTTTGTGAAGGGGTGATCCTGGATGCATCCAGGGGGCAGGGAGGATTCGGATATGACCCTGTATTTCTACCGGATGGATCGGAACAAACCTTTGCGGAGATGAGCAGCAGCGAAAAGAATGCGATCAGCCACCGGGGCCGGGCACTTCAGGAGTTCATGAGCTTTCTGAGGTCAGAA
Organism: Balneolaceae bacterium; assembly: GCA_040905265.1. Lineage (GTDB taxonomy): Bacteria > Bacteroidota > Rhodothermia > Balneolales > Balneolaceae > JBBDRW01. The sequence goes on from JBBDRW010000168.1 coordinate 6,130, forward strand.
ACCGGTTAACTGATTTTCTCTTCTGTGGGGTGTATATTCCGGGCGGGAACGAACCGGTCACCCTGTAATTCATAGAAATAGGCGGCCCGATTGGGATTTACCACGCTTGATATCATCGTTTTGCTCCTCTACCTGATTGCGGTGGCAATCTTCGGCATTCTGGTGGCCGGGAAGCAGCACTCGTCAAAAGACTACTTCCTCGGTGGCAGGGATATGCCCTGGTGGGCCGTTCTCTTCTCCGTGGTGGCGACCGAGACGAGTACCCTTACCTTTATCAGTATTCCGGCGGTCGCCTATGGCGGGAACCTCACCTTTTTACAATTGACGTTCGGGTACATCCTCGGACGGATTGTCGTGGCTATCTGGTTTCTGCCCGCCTATATAGACGGAGAACTCTCTACGGCCTATGAGTATCTGTCACAACGGTTTGGCAGGGCAATGCGAAGCGCTGCAAGCTATACCTTTATCGTTACGCGGGTTCTGGCCGACGGTGTACGCCTCTTTGCAACCGCTATCCCCCTGGCGATCATTTTGCGGCTGGCCGGTTCGTTTCCGCTCTGGACAGATTTGCAGCTCTATGCGCTTGCCATCCTGGTGATTGCCCTGATCACCCTGGTCTATACTTTTTTGGGAGGGATCAAAGCGGTCATCTGGATGGATGTGGTGCAGATGGGGGTTTATCTCGGCGGGGCTCTTTTTGCAGGCCTGCTGATGTTCAGCCAGATGCCGGTTACCGGCGCCGAAGCGTGGATGCTCCTGCAGGAGGGGGGGAAATTGCAGATCGTTAACTGGGGAAGTGGATTGGGGTGGAGAGAGTTTCTGGCGGATCCCTACGTTTTCTGGATTGCCGTGCTTGGGGGTGCCGTCTTCTCTGTTGCATCCCATGGGACTGATCAGCTTATTGTTCAGCGTCTCCTTTCGACCCGGAATCTTTCCGACAGCCGGAAAGCAATGGTCTGGAGTGGTTTAGCCGCCTGCCTGCAGTTTGGCTTTTTTCTCGGTATCGGGCTTCTGCTCTGGCTCTTCTACCAGGGAGCCGGCGCGGCGTCCATGGGACTGCAGACGACCGATGAAATCTTCGCCAAATATATCGTGGAGCAGATCCCGTCGGGAGTTGCCGGATTGATAATCGCCGCCCTGGTGGCCGCTGCCATGAGCAGCCTGAGTTCCTCCCTCAATGCACTTGCATCCGCCACCACCTTCGACCTTCTGAAACCGGTCTTTGGCACGGGGTGGTCCGGAAGTGACGAACTCCGTATTTCCCGCTGGACGACGGTCGGATGGGGAGCTGTCCTGACGCTCTCCGCCCTCTTTTTTGCATGGCTTCAGATCGGCGGCGAAGAGAGGCCGGCTATTGTTGAACTCGGCCTCGGAATCGCCTCCTATACCTATGGCGGATTGCTCGGAATCTTTCTGCTCGGGCTGATCTTCCCGAAGCCCGATACCCGCGATGCCATGACCGGCTTCTTTACCGGCCTCATCGCTCTTCTCTTCATGGTGGAAGGGCCTCTTCAGGATCTGCTTCCCGGTGAGGGGCTTGCCATCGCCTGGCCGCTCTACACTCTGGCAGGGGCCGTCATTGTAATCGCTGTTGCGAACCTGTCCTGGCGGGTTCGGACGTTGCAATCCCCAACATAAAAAAAGGCTGTACCAGGCCTACGCCCGATACAGCCTTTTATGAGTGATGAAATCCTCAGGAGAGTGAGACGTACTTCACGTTCTTCACGCCGTCAAGTCCATAGATCGGTTTCAGCTCCTCATCTGAGAGCTTTTTGTCTACGATGACAGCTGTGATAGCCTGCGTTCCCTTGCCGGCCCGGCCCAGGCTCAAAGCACCGATGTTGATATCCTGCTTGGCCAGGGCACTGGCTACAGCTGCCAACATACCCGGTTTGTCCATGTTCTGATACATCAGGATATCTCCCTCCAGCCGGAGTTCGATTCCGTAGCCGTCAATTTCGACAATACGGTAATCTTCCGGGCCAAAGACGGATGCGGATATCTCCCGGTATTCCGCTCCCTGGTCCAGACGGATGGTGATCAGGTCCTTGTACATTTTGCCGTCGCTGCTGGTCGTCTCCTTGATCTTGTAGCCCCGCTCTTCACCGTAGTGGCGTGCGTTGATCAGATTGACCGCCTCGCTGACGTACTGTGTGAGCATCCCTTTCAGGATTCCGTCGGTTAGTACCTCGGAATATTTGGAGCAGACGCCGGTGTACTCGAAGCTGAAATTGTTGGCATTCTCCGGTTTGATCTGGCCAATCACTTGTCCCATCTTCTCGGCCAGTTCCAGATAGGGGTGAACCTCTTTGTTGGTCAGCAGGGCGATCGACTTGCTGTTCAGGCTTCCCTTGTAGTTTTTGTTCTCCAGGGCGTCTGCCATCTGATCGGCAATCTGAACGGCGACCTTCTCCTGTGCCTCTTCCGTTGAGGCTCCCAGGTGCGGAGTTGTTACGATCGCCGGGTGTTTCAGGGTTTCATAGAGCTCTTCTGAAGGGGGCTCGACCGTATAAACGTCGAGGCCAACACCGGCGACGACTCCTTTTTCGATCAATTCGAGCAGGTCGCCCTCTTCATAGATACCACCACGGGCACAGTTCACCAGCCGAATCCCTTTCTTCAGTTTGTCTGCGTTTTTCAGCGAGATCATTCCTTTGGTCTTCTCTGTCAGCGGTGTGTGAACCGTCAGGAAGTCGCTTGATCCGAGTATCGTATCCAGGTCTACCAGATCCACGCCGATCTCTTCAGCGTGTTCACGTGTGGCGAACGGGTCATAGGCCTGAATATTCATGCCAAATGCTTTCATACGATGCGCCACTTCGGTTCCGATCTTGCCGAGCCCGATGATTCCCAGTGTCTTTCCGTGAATTTCGGTACCCATGAATTTCTTCCGGTCCCAGCCACCCGATTTGACGCGGCTGACCGCTTCCGGGATATTTCGTGCCAGGGAGAGGATCAATCCACAGGTGTGTTCTGCCGTGGAGATGGTATTTCCGTCTGGTGTGTTCATAACCAGGACACCGCGGGCCGTTGCCGCCGGAAGGTCAATATTGTCGACGCCGACTCCGGCGCGCCCGATCACCCGCAGGTGTTTGGCATGTTTCAGAAGTTCGGCATCAACGGTTGTCGCAGAGCGGACAACAATTCCTTCATAGTTGCCGATGATCTCTTTCAGTTCGTCGAGACTTAGTTTGTCGGGTTGATCCGCCTGGATTCCTCTCTGTTTGAAAGCGTCAGCGCACAATGGATCAACATTGTCAAGAAGCAGTATTTTAGTAGGCATTGAGATACGTGTTCGTTTGATTAAGTGATGGGTTCTTTTGCAAAATCGAGAATCAATGACTGAACGTCAGTGACTCCTTTCCCCGTCTCCGAAGAGCAGGGGAGTACCGGGACTTCAATATTCATCTGGTCGAGCAGGGTCTCCACTCTCCGTACCGACTGAACCAGTTTGTTGCCTGAGATCTTGTCGGCTTTCGTCAATACGACGCTGAATGGTTTTTGATGCGTGCCCATCCAGAAAAAAAACTCCTGATCCAGGGCGGTCGGTTCATGCCGTGCATCTACCAGGTGAAGGATGATGGAGAGGGTTTGCCGCTTCAGAAGATAGATCCGAATCTCTTCACCCCATCGGGCCCGCTCTTTTTTGGAGACCTTCGCATATCCGAAACCAGGCAGATCGACCAGAAAAAATTCGTTATCGATCCTGTAGTAGTTCATCTGCTGGGTTTTGCCGGGGGTGTTGCTCGTGCGAGCCAAGTTCTTATGCCCGGTCAATGTATTGATCAGCGAGGATTTCCCAACGTTGGAGCGGCCTGCCATACAGATCTCGGGGAGAGTGGGTTCAGGGCAGTTGTCGATCCGGGTGGCGCCGGTTATAAATTCTGCTTGATCAAAAGCCATCAGACGATTTCGTTTTCCTCTTTTTGAACTCCGAAATTTACGGGTACGGGGTAGTTGCCGGTGAAGCAGGCCGTGCAGTAGTCATGGCGGGGTAAAGAGTCGTTCGCCTCTTTCACCGATTCAACCAACCCTTCGGCAGAGAGATAGCGGAGGCTGTCTACCCCGATTTCGGCAGCCATCGCTTCGATGTTCCTGTCAAACCGGTTGGCGATCAATTCATCTGGGCTGGGAAAGTCCATACCGTAAAAACAAGGGTGTGTGATCGGGGGAGAACTCACAAGAAAGTGAATCTCTTTCGGGTTGGCATCCCGGATCATCTCGACCAGATAGCGGGAGGTGGTGCCCCGGACGATGGAATCGTCCACAATGATTACCGAGCGCCCTTCAATGACACCCCGTACAGTATTGAATTTGGTGCGTACTTTCTGCTCCCTGGATTTCTGGCCGGGAGAGATGAATGTTCGTCCCACATAGTGATTCCGGATCAGCCCGATATCGTACTTGCAGTCGAAACCCATCTTCTGGTTCTCGTGCGCATACCCAAGAGCAGCAGTGTTGCTGGAGTCAGGTACGGAGATGATAATCGGTTTCAGGTCTGGGTTAATTTCGCTCACTACCTGGTCCAGCGGATGTTCCCGTGCCAGGTATTTTCCGAGGTTCCGGCGAATCTTGTCGACATTTTCTCCGAAGATCTTGCTGTCCGGGCGAGAGAAATAGACATACTCGAAGATACACTGGCTGGTATCGGTTCCTTCGATCCGTTCGAGTTGGTAGGAGTGTGGCTTCTTCTGTTCGGCTGCTTCACGGTCGATCACCAGTACCTCTCCCGGCTCGATATCGCGCAAGTAATTGGCGCCAATGATGTCAAATGCGCAGGTTTCACTGGCCACGACGTAGGAGCCGTCGATCATCCCGAGGGCCAATGGCCGGAATCCGTTCGGGTCGCGTACGGCGATCAGTTTGTCGTCGGTGAGAATGGTCAGGCAGTAAGCCCCCTCGATCTGGTTCAGTGCATCCAGCACCTGCTCCATCTGGGTACTTTTTCTGGACTGAGAGATCAGGTGAAGGATCAGTTCCGTGTCGGACGTACTCTGAAAGATGACTCCCTGTTCGGTAAAACGGTCCCGGAGTTGACGTGCATTGGAGAGGTTCCCGTTGTGCCCGATCGCCAGGTTTCCACGGCTGTAGTGAACCCGGAAAGGCTGGATATTGGCCGGGTTCCGGGACGAACCTGAGGTGGAGTAGCGGTTGTGGCCGATGGCGGCGGTTCCCTTCAATTCACGCTTGAAAATCTTCGGATCGTCATACACATTCAGGACCAGCCCGAATCCCTTGTGCATCGGCATGGTATCCCTTCCTTTGCGCTCATCATAATGAGTAGTGACGATTCCGGCCGATTCCTGGCCCCTGTGCTGCAGGGCATGGAGGCCGTAATAGGTAAGCAGAGCGGCATCCGGATGGTCAAAAATTCCAAATATCCCGCAATAGTCTCGAGGTTTGTCGATCATTCTGAAGTGATCCGTTCAATTACGTTCAAGAGATTCCAAAGATAAGCAAATCCAAAGGGAGATGTTAGTTAAAGAATTCAGAATTCAGGAGACAGACTCCCAGCCCAGAAGGATTTGCAGGTCCATAAGGTTGTTTCCGGTCGGGCCGGTTTTGATGTGGCCGCCGGTGTGTTCGAAAAAGGTGTATGAGTCGTTGTTATTCAGGAAGGTTTCCGGGTTCAGGCCAAGCTCTTCAGCTTTGACGGCTGTTTGCCCGTCCACAATCGCTCCGGCAGAATCAGTTGGCCCGTCCACTCCGTCGGTCCCGACACTGGCGAAAAGAATGCGATCGTCAGGTGTCAGGTGGCGTGCGATTCGCAGGGCAAGCTCCTGGTTACGCCCCCCTTTTCCGGAACCGGTTACCTGAACGGAACTCTCTCCGAACCAGATCAACCCGGATGGTGAACTGTCTGTATTATTCTGTTCAGATCTGAATTTTTTAATCTGCTCCACGATTTTCGCTTCCAGCTCCTCAATAGGCAGACTGTATGCCGGTTTGTGTATATCGGTTTTAAACCCGGACTGTTTGCACTGTTGCCGCACCTCATCCGCCAGCATCGAAGCGGAGGAGAGGAGGATCTGGTGATGGCGGCCGGGGTGGGGTGGTGTCTCCCGCCGGGAACTTTCATGCATCCCGCGGGCGATATGGGTTCGGACCTCATGGGTTACCTCGTCCCAAAGCTGATGTTTCTTCAGAATCCGGAAGGCCTGGTCATAGTCGATCACACCCGGCGTGACCGGCCCGCTGCCGATCGTTTTGAAGTCATCTCCCGGAACATCCGATATAATGAGGTCGATCTGTGTTGTGTGGAAAAAGTGCTTGAGCAGCTGCCCACCCTTGACGTCGGAGAGAGCAGTCCGCACAATGTTCATCTCATGAATATCCGCTCCTGAGCGGAGCAGCAACCGGTGGGTCGTTGCAAGGTCTTCCAGTTCCAGGGAGCCGGCCGGCATGCAGAGCAGGGCGGAACTGCCGCCTGATACCAGATAAAAGACAAGGTCACCCGCAGGGATCTTGCCTGCGAGATCGATCAGCTCGTAGGTTGCGGCAAGGCTGTTGGCATCAGGGATCGGATGGGAACCGTCCAGCAACTGGATTCGGTTCAATTCCCGGCTCGTTCCTTTCGGAGTGATGATGATCCCGTCCGTGATCCGTTTCCCGAAGATCTCCTCCAGTGCCAGACCCATGGCCGCTGACGCTTTCCCGCTACCCAGTACCCAGATATTCGGAAACTCTCCGAGTTCCCAGGTGAGGTCGTCAATCTGTAGCTTGTTTCCAGGCTCCAGCAGACGGAGCCGCCGGAAGAGCACGTGATAGGGGTCCATCGCTTTCAGCGAATCGGTGATGATCTGTAGAAGGGTGTCTCGGGTCATACGTTTGGTTCTCTAACCAAGGGTTTTGATCGATGGTTGACAGGATACCAGGAGTCTGTCGGACTCCTAGCCTCTTTCAAAGTAAAGGCATTTGAGATGAAAAACATTCCGGTTCATCGGTTGAAATTGGGCAGGTTTGAGAGCTTTTTGGTTGAATGTTGAGGGAACCGGATCAATGAACTTTAGACGCGTTGAGGTAAATGGAGGGGATGGCCAGGGTGGGAGTCAGATTGTATGGCAGTGAATCAGAACACGATCGTCCGGTTTTCAAAGACAAGGGTCCGGCGCTGGAGATGCTGCCAGATCGCCCTGGCCAGCACGATTTTCTCAAGATCGCGCCCCTTGCGGACCAGATCCTCGATGGAGTGGCTGTGGTCGACATGAATCACATCCTGTTCGATAATAGGCCCCTGGTCCAGGTCGGACGTGACGTAGTGGCTGGTGGCGCCGATCACCTTGACGCCCCGGCGGTAGGCTGAGTGGTACGGTTTGGCACCGGGAAATGCGGGAAGGAAGGAGTGGTGGATATTGATGATACGGGCCGGCCACTCGCTTACAAATTCCGGAGAGAGGATCTGCATGTACCGGGCCAGAACGATTACGTCGATTTCGTACTCTTCCAGAAGAGCTTTCTGCTCCTGTTCAACCGTTTTTTTGGTATCCGGTGTGACGTGAAATCTGTGAAAGTTGATCCCGTACTTCTCCGCTACCGGTTTCAGATCGTCGTGGTTGGAGACGATCAGGGGGATCTCCACATTCCAGTCACCGCTGTCGTACCGGGCCAGGATGTCATGGAGGCAGTGCGGAAACTTTGAGACGAACAGGGCCATACGGGGCGTCTCCCGGCTGAAAAAGAGCTGCCATTTCATTTGAAAGGGGTGTGCAATCTGCTGTTCGAATGTTTGTTCGATCTCATCCGCAGGAATGTCAAAACTCTCCAGATCCCATTCGGCCCGCATGAAAAAGATCTTTCGCTCCTTGTCCACATGCTGGTCGATCTCCAGGATATTACCGTTGTGGTCCGCCAGAAACCGGGTAATGGCAGCCACCAACCCCTTTCGGTCTGGGCAGTGAATGAGCAGGACGGCGGAATTTTTGTTCAGGTGGTTCAACGGTTGTGAATGCTTGAATGGTGACAGGTTTACTTGAAGCGGGATAAATAACGAATTTGGGGGAGATTTGAAACATGGGGACTTTTTTGGTTTCCGGCTGCCAATCAGCCAGCCCGCTTTTAAAACAAACCTGTCAACAGCAGGATCAGGACAAGCTGCAGCCAGAGCAAGGAGTCGACCCAGACCGTATAATAGTGTCCGGAGCGGGACTCGTTTGCAAGAGCAACCAGCCACCCTGCAGCGATGCCGGTGAGCAGAAGAGCTGCGAATACTTCTTCATCAATAGCACTGTTCAGGTAGCGTATCACGGCGGTTGCTCCGTAAAGCAGAACGGCTGCAACGGCAACCCGGACCGACCACCGAGTGCCAATGATCTGGGGTATGGTACGCTGAAAGGGGAGGTCTCTGCTTAAGTCCCGGATATCGAATGGAATCAGGAGAGCGATAAGGAAGAAACCTTGTTGCAGGAGCAGGAGGAAGAGATCCGTGTCAGGAGATTGTTGGTTGGCGGCAAAAGGAAGGACTACACAGACCCAGAGCCAGACAAACAGGATCAGGTAGAGTTTTAGCCAGGGGATTTCCCTCAGCCCGACTCTCTGCCCGCGGCAGGGTACAACCGGTGCGGTATAGAGCAGTGAGAAGAGTGCTGGCGGCACGAGCCAGTAAGTGAGGGCCCAGTCGATATTCACCAGGCAGATCAGCAGACCCGCCGCGCCGGCCAGAGCAAAAGCTGTATGCAATCCCGCCCCCGTTTCTCTCTCCAGATGAGTGTGCCGGCTCAGCAGATTCTGGACGTTGTAGGTCATCAGAGTTGCAAAAAAGATAAGCGTGATCAGGGCAAGGTCAGGTGTAATGGAGAGCTGGAGCGTGGATGAGTATGCAAATGCGGCAGCAGAGAGAGCTACCAGAAGATGATAGTCGGCAATACTGCCGATATATTTTTTAAAGGTTGTCACGATTAGTTCGGTCACAGAAAATGGAAACAGGTTTTGACGGTATTTGTACTATTCGGACAGCTTCACAAGCAAGCAAAGGAGTTTCCCGGTTGTTGCAACAGATAACGGCGCTTAGTCCGGTTATGGATGTCAAATGTACTGTATCTGTGAGTGACCTGAAAAAGGCCTGGCCGTTTCTGTTGTAGATCTATAAATTTAAAACTGTAAAAAAAGTTCTTTGAAATTAGGATAAGTCGTGGTATTGTTCCGGCGAGTTAGCTTCTTTGCATTGATTTATTAAGTTAATTATATTTTTAACTTTTTTAATTAAGTATACGATAGAAGTAAAATTAACTCTGCCATCCCCAATGGGTACCGGGATGGCCCTTCACTGTTCTATTCACGAATCTTAACATAACGTTCTATGCTTGCCAAATATCGGGTACTAATCCCATTTCTGTTTCTCTTCCTGTTTGTAAGTGTATCGACGGTTTTCGCCGCTGACGGCTCTGAAATCGACAGTGGTGTGACTGCCTGGATGCTTGTCTCAACCGCACTTGTACTTTTAATGGTACCGGGCCTTGCCATGTTTTACGGGGGCCTGGTCCGTACCAAGAATGTATTGGGAACCATGATGCACAGTTACGCCGCCATGGGAATCATGACGATTCTCTGGGTGGCAGTCGGTTATGCCATGTGTTTCGGGCCAAATGTATTTGGTGGATGGTTCGGATGGAATTCTGATTACTTCTTTTTATCCGGTATCGATGACTCCATTCTGGATGCCGGTGTACCTGAATATGTCTTCAGTATGTTTCAGGGCAAGTTCGCAATTATTACTCCCGCCCTGATTGCCGGTGCTTTCGCCGAGCGGGTGAAGTTTAAATCCTATTGTCTCTTTATTGCTCTTTGGGGCCTGCTGGTCTACAACCCTCTCTGCCACTGGGTATGGGCGGAAGACGGATTTCTCTTCAACCTTGGTGCGAATGGTGCTATCGACTTTGCCGGTGGCACGGTTGTTCACATCTCTGCTGGTGTCAGTGGTTTGATTGCCGCCCTCTACCTGGGTGCCAGGAGAGGATTCCCTGTAACCAATATGCCTCCCAACAACCTTGTGATGACCATGATCGGAGGCGGCCTTCTCTGGGTGGGATGGTTCGGGTTTAACGCCGGAAGTTCGGTAGCCAGCGGCCTGAGTACAGCTCAGGCGCTGACGGCCACACAGGTGGCTGCTGCTTCCGGTGCGATTTCCTGGATGATCATCGAGGCGTGGCATCAGGGAAAAGCGACGGCCCTGGGGATCGTTTCGGGGATTCTGGCTGGCCTGGTTGCGGTCACTCCCGCTGCGGGTGTTGTACAGCCGATCGGCGCTTTCGCGCTGGGTATTTTCGCCTCTGTTTTCTGTTATCTGGCCATCCTTGTGAAGAACAGAATGGGATATGACGACAGCCTGGATGCATTCGGAATTCACGGTATCGGCGGTATTGTCGGGGCCATTCTTCTCACCTTTTTCATCCGGGAGAGCTGGATGGCGGAAGCAGCTGCATTGGCGGGTGGGAGCTGGTCGATCTGGCAGCAACTGGGGGTTCAGGTTGCAGCCGTTACGATTGCGATCCTGTATGCGGCCGTCTGTACAGTTATCCTGCTGGTGGTTGTCAACAAACTGATGGGCTTCCGGTCCACACCCCAGGAGGAGATGCAAGGGCTGGATAGTGCCTACCACAGTGAGCATGGATACGGAATGCTGAACCCCAATTAATCAACCTTGACAGAAATCAGATGAAACTAGTAATTGCTATAATCAGAGAAACTCAACTGGATGAAGTACGGGAAGCCTTGATTGAGGCGGAGATCCGGCGAATCACCGTTACCCGGGTCTCCGGGCACGGAAAATCTGCCGACGAGGAGATCTACCGTGGTAAAAAGGTAGTTCCCGGCCTGATTCCCAGGGTGAGACTCGAGATCGCTTTGAATGACGAGTACGTGGATGTGACGGTGAACACCATTATCAATACCGTAAAGGCGCAGTATGGTCCGGGCGGAACGGGAAAGTCCGGGGACGGCAAAATCTTTATTCTTCCGCTCGAGGAGTGTATCCGGATCAGTACAGAAGAGAGGGGGCCGGAAGGGATCTGACGCTCGATGTATACCAAACCGTGTGGGTTGGCTTTGTCCCACAAGGCGATAGCGCATTTCATGTGTTGAACCCGAAGCGCTCCGAGCGAAAAGACGGTTTTGCAAAGGCTCCATTGAGCAATTCGCCAGCCGATGGATACAAAGCCTACGAATAGTTCTTGGAAAACTAAAGTGTAACCTTTTTCAGGTATTACGTATCTAAATGGGGTAGACCCGGCTCAAAATATACGGGCCCGTTTAACATATAAAATACCCTGAACGAAGTATATCTGATCTGTGACTGATGATACACTTTCCAAAAATATGGACCAGTCTGTTGCTTCTCATTTGTACCGTTGCCTGCAGCGGGAATGAATACAATAGTAACCTGTCGGAGAATATTCAGACCTATCGCATCGATCCGGGGCATGCGGCGGGGGCAAGTCTGGATGAGGTGATTACGGATATCGAATTTATTGCCCTCAAATTGCCCGATTCTCTCCATCTCTCCGTGGCCAGCAAGGTGGTTTTTCGCGACTCACTTTTCTACATTCTGGATCGTACACCTACCGGTTCCGAGTCAAAAATTTTTGCATTCGATCTGAATGGGGATTTTCGATTTGTTATTGACAGACCTGGCGAGGGTCCCGGTGAGTATGACTACATTTACGATCTGGCACTTGCCGGAGAGATGATCGCTCTCGCTACCTCGGCGCACCTGCTCATCTATTCGTTTGACGGTGAACTCATACAACGACATGTCATCACCGGTGAGGGTGGTGACTTGCCCGGATTTATAACCTCATTCGATCTGCTAGATGACGGAGCCATTTTGTTTACAGATACAAACGGCAGAATTTTGCGAACAGACCTCCCTGTGAAGCATCGGTAATGAAGAGGTAACATCTCTCATGGCCGGAGTTTAAACGGCGTTCCAAAAGGATTTCATTGAGGAGCAGCGTAGTCAACCTTCAACCAAAAAAACGAATACAGGCGTCTCAACAGATTTTATGGGTTTTCTGTTGCTTCGGATCGTTTTTAGGAGATGCTCTACGGTTT
>JBBDRW010000169.1:0-2960 GCA_040905265.1 Balneolaceae bacterium
AGAGGACCCCTAACGACCCGGATTCAGTTAGAAATGCCATCCAAAAAATTACTTCAATTGATCTGAAAGATGGTGTTCGATTCAATCAGAATGAGATAAAACTTGAACAAATCACTAATGATGCAGAATACGGGGGATTCAGAGTCAAAATATCGGCCATGGTCGGTGGTGATTGGCAACGTCTTCAACTGGATATCGGTTTTGGTGATGAGATCGTTGATGGTCCGGTTGATATGGACTATCCCACTTTGCTTAATTTTCAAGCTCCGAACATAAAGGTTTACTCTCTGGAATCTGCCGTTGCCGAGAAGTTTGAAGCAATCGTAAGTTTGGGTATTTTTGGCAGTCGAATGAAGGATTTTTTTGATATTTGGTTTCTGATGCAAAATCAGAAGCTTCATCCGGATAGATTACGTAAGGCCATTCACGTAACATTTAATCGAAGGAATACACCTGTCAGTGATTCTCAATATATTTTCAGTAATGAGTTCAGATCGGACACGGAAAAACTAATGCAATGGCAGGCGTTTTTGAGACGAACATCAATCGACGAAGATCTGACATTTGACGAAGTTGTTCGTCAGATAGCTGAGTTCCTAACTCCACACTTATAAGAGTTGGAAAACCTGGATCGATGCCGGATTAAGAGCGAAGTGTCCTGTTAACCATACTCATACCGGGCTCCACCGATTGTCAAAAACTTTTAGAGTTACCCCATATTGTACATCTGCCAGCCGGTTCATTCGAAAAAGCTGGATTGAGAGCGAAGTGTCGTGTATGACGAGACGAGTTCCTGCCTCTGTCTATACGATACACAGGAACGTGGGTTTACCCTGACAAAAAAGTTGAAACTTTTACAAACGGGGTGTTCCTGGTCGTATAAAAGGGGTTACCAGGGGTCGGGAACCAGCGGACAGGGGATATAGGTGAAGCCGTCGTCCGCGAAGCAGCTCCGGTACGGCACGGTTTTGCTGACGATTCCGGCCAGATAGCCCACCCCGTTTTCAATGTTGGAGACCCCCTCCGGGACCGTAAGGATTTTTTCATCCATCGACCCGAAATCGTGAAAATCCGGGCCTGCGTTCGCGACGAAGACTACTTCTTTAATAATAGGATCAATATTCAATCCATCCTCTCTTGGATCAATATAAACTGTATGGTAGTCATGGGAAGTTCTAACGGTATCTTTCAGGTGTCCAAATCCTCTTGAATGGACGATCCCTGTCGGTTCATCCAGGCCGAAATAAATCACCTGTACATCTGCCAGCAGATCGATGGATTTTGAGATATAAACGATATTGTAAAATTCAGAGTCATCGACGATCTGTCTCATTCTGACAATAGGAGTGGGAAAATCGGAAGGAAGCTTCACCTGTGCGGAACTGGTTCTCCCGTCCCCGTGTTTGGCGGTAAGCCGGTAGGTCTGTTCCGGTTCCAGATCCATCGTAGTCCAGAAATTCCAGGCGTAGAGCTCTGGGTAATAGCGGAACAGGGAGTCATTCATGGCGATGGAATCTCCACTTTCGATATGCTCCAGTGTTACGGTCACGTCGATGGGCCTGGGTTCCAGAAATAGTTCTTCCCTCACCGGCATGATTCGTACCCACTGTGTGTCGACCGAAGCGTCCAACATGCCATAAATGGAGAAGTGGTAGCGGTCATTCTCCTGCCAGGGTTGGAAGGATTCGTCGCATCCGGTTGTGAATAGGACGATGGAGATTCCTATAACTCCGAATAGTTTGTGCTGTGTAAGTCGGTTCATTCGAAAAACCTGAATCGATTCCGGGTTGAGAGCTTGTATGATGATGACGAGTTCCTGCCTCAGTCTATACTATACACAGGAACGTGGGTTTACCCTGACAGACGAGTTGAATTTTTTACAAAATATTCGATTCGGAGAGGTTGGAGGTGTCTTTTGCCACGTCCCATCTTTCCGCGACGATCTGCATGTCGATACAAAGCCTGCTGAGTAGTTCACTCTCCGGAATCATTGTTTTTGCAACAATACAGAGAAATAGATGCGGAATCGATGGCCCGCAGTAGATGATCCGGTAACCGTTACTCTGAAACGGATTGTTTTCAGGGGCGTGCACTGGCTGAACGGGGAGCGCCGGCCGGCTGGATACATCGTCTTCCAGGATCACGGAGACGACGTCTGGTACCGGAACATCCGGATTCGGGAGTTGTAGGGCTATTCAAACAGCAGAATGGTCAGATAAACTCATCCAGCCCTTTTTTCTTATTGGCTCCTTGCAAAATTGTGTGGGATTCGTCGTGCGCCTCATAGGGTTCAAGATGCAAGGTGACCACAGCATCGGTATCCAGTGAATCGATGATTCTGCGTTCCAGCTTCGTTGCTTCTGAATGAGCATCTTTCAGAGAGATATCGTCAGAAAATACGAGGTGCAATTCAATCCAGGTTGTCTCCCCGGAGGTGCGGTGCCGGAGATGGTGCCACTCTTTGACAGATGGGGGCAGCTCGTTCTCCAGTACATATTGAAGGGCTTTGTCAACCGAACGATTGCGGGTATCCATCAGGCCCCGGACGGAGAAACTAAGCAGCTTCCAGGCTTCATACATGATATACCCGGCAATCAGGACGCTGACAACCACATCGATATAGAGCCATCCCGTATATTGAATCAACAGCAGGGCAGCCACAACACCGCCGCTGGTCCAGACATCTGTGAGTGTATGCTTGCCGTTGCTCACCGCAATCATGTTCCGATGTTTTCGGCCTACCCTCAATACATAGTTCCCAAGAATCAGATTAACAAAAGCGCCTCCGGACAACAGCCAGATTCCTGCCCCCATATTCATGATGTCAATTCCGCGGATGAGGCTTTCGGCGGAGTGATATAAGATTGTAAGGCCGGCTACAATAATGATGGTTCCCTCAGCACCAACAGAGAGAAACTCAATCCGCTCGTGGCCGTAGTGATGTTCATCATCGGCCGGTT
>JBBDRW010000170.1:0-17259 GCA_040905265.1 Balneolaceae bacterium
AACGTAGATATAGTCAGCATTTTTGATGGTGGAGAGACGGTGTGCAATGATTACAACGGTCATCGACCCTTTCAGCGAGTCAATACTCTTCTGAATATACCGTTCCGATTCCGTATCCAGGGCACTTGTCGCTTCATCCAGAATCAACAGATTGGGGTTCTTGTAGAGTTCACGTGCAATAAAGAGCCGTTGACGCTGCCCTCCTGAAAGCCGGACACCCCGGTCTCCCACCACTGTCTGATACCCTCTTGGAAGCCGTTCGATAAAGGAGTCGGCATAGGCACGGCGGGCCGCCTCTTCAATACGGCTTCGAACTTCTTCATCGCTTCTGTACTCACCTTTCCAGAGGCAAATATTATTGGCAATGGTATCGTCAAATACAACCATTTCCTGAGAGACGTAGCCGATCTGCAGCCTCCAGGTCTCCTGATTGATTTCGGAACCGGGGACGCCGTCGATCAGCACCTCACCCTGTCCGGGCCGCAAAAGAAGCGTCAACATATCGATCAGGGTCGACTTACCGGCACCGGATTCCCCGACAAATGCAACCGTCGTGTTAACCGGTATTTTCAGATTGATCCCGGCCAGTACATCTTCCTGACTCTCAGCATACGAAAAGTGGACATCCCGAAACTCGATCCCGCGGCTGACCGGCCCCAACTCTCTGGATCCCCTCGGCTCCTTAAAACGGTATACCGTATCAAACTCCTCCACGACCATCTCGAGCGATCCGATCTTGTTCATCGTCCGCTGCCAGTCATCCTGAATTCCGATCATATGCTGCATCCCTCTGTGAAGAAGCAGCAGTGCAACAAAAATCGGCGCGATCGCAGCGTCAAAAACAGACACCTGAATAATGATGACAAACAGAAGAAAGATTACAGAGGCCGGTTCCCGTACTGCCAGGGTAAAAGCGCCGGCAGCCCCCTGACGAAACATATAGCCAGCCAGTTTCCGAATACTGCCCATTACACCGCCCCGCAGGTGATTCATCTGGTTGGTTGAGGTCAGGTATTTAAACGCCTGCATCGTCTGTACGAGGAATTTATTCAGTGTACTCGCTTCCGATGCAGTTTTTCGGGAGAGGCGCTGTACATACCGGTTGAGATATCGAAAGAAGAAGAGCAGCATGATCCCGGCCGCCAGTGCCATCAGGGCGAAGTTCCAGGCAAGAAGAAAAGCTATAAAAAGATAGGAGAAGGTAATAATGATGGTAGAGAGAAACCGGGTAAACGTCTCGAATGTCGTGAGGAAATTATGAATCTGGCCGTTGATGATATTCACAAAGTGCCCTGTATTGTTACGCGTATAGTATTGGTAATCCATGTTTCTATAGGCGTCAAACATCTTTCCCTTCACCTCCTGAAGCAACTGGGATTTGAGGTAACTGGAGTAGGCTCCCTCTGCGAATTTCAGCACCCCTTTCAGAATAAATATCGTTGTGATAAAGAGCAGGATTCCGACGATGGACCCGGAGATCCCCATCGCGCCAAGAATTGAGTGAAGGATACGGATCACGCCACCCTGTCCATCCAGGCTGGCGTCACCTGCATCAGCGGCTTCGATCAGGGGGAGCAGAAGAGTGATCCCGAAACCTTCTGTCAGTGCGGCGGCAGCCGTTAGCGCAAAAATAATATAGAGGCGGCTGCCTATAAAATTCCTGTAGACACCCAGGTAATACGAAATGCTTTCAAATAATTTCAAATGTCAATGATCTACGAATTGCGATCTCTATTATGAAATTCCTGAACAAACCGGCTTAGCCCGCGTCGCGAATAGATCCATACAACTCCGAAAAAGAGACCCAGAAAAATTGCCCCCGCAAAAACACGTTTCCAATTCGGCAGGGACGGGTTGGAAGGGACGGTAACCGGTTCATAGATGCTGAAGACCGGGGTCTCCTCCTGTACCCGGATACGCGCCTCTTCCAGCCGGGTAGCAAATGTATTGTAGATTCCTGAAAAGCGGGTAAAATCAGCCGTCAGCCTTTGTTCCAATGCCCCGGCTCTGGCAGTGGCCGGATTCTGGTTCGCATCCTGATAGGTCACCAGGGCCTCTTGCGACTCCAGGTACCGCTCCCTCGCGATCTCATATTGTTGCTGAATAAAATCCCTGTCTTCAATTGCTTTTTCTGTCCTGTACCGGGTCACGTATTGTTTCAGCTGTTCCCGGACGATATTGACCGTTTCGGACGAAGCGCGGCTGTCCGGCATGGCGACACCGATCACGATAAACCCGGTTTGAGGTTCAATTCGTACGGTGATCCAGTTCGACATCGTTTCACTTGCCTGGCGAATCCGGTAATCTACATTCTGAGGCTGTTCCAGATCACGAAACGATTCGAAGTCAATTTCCACGGCTTGCTCTTCTCCCTCCGCACCGGAAGAGAACAGACTGCTCAGAGTCGCAGGCAACCCCAATGTACTATTCCAGAGAATGGATCCCGTCTTTTGGAGAAATGTTCTCTCCCTCAACCCGGTCAGATATTCAAACAGAGTCGCCTCCCTTTCGAGGCTCTCGAAATAGACCGACTTCTGAATCAGCTCAACCTGAAAAGGGAGGCTCTCTACAATTCTGGGATAGAGATTGACACTCAGTCCATCGGGATCCCCGGTATCTTGCTGAATCCCCAGCAACGGCTGAAATTGCTGAAATAGCTGCCCGGCCGTGGAGGTGCCACTCGATTCCGGCATCAGAATTGTTTCCGAGTAGTAGATCCGTTCAGCAGATATATAGGTAACAATACCCAGGAGAAGAAAGGCTATCAGGAATTTCAGAATGACCGACCGGTGATCCCATAAATCCCTGGAGACACCGACAAGGTCAATGATTTTTTCATCTTCATCGAAATAGGGGCTCCGTTCCACAGGAACCAGCCGGTACTCCTCAATAGATGAGTCCTTCATCTTCTCCTTCTGTTCGCTATCACCCATGATCGTTTAATTCTATCGGAAGCTGCTTTTCAGAAAAGTTTGATTTAAATATTGAATATAGGAACGATTTGATCCAGTTAAAAGAAAGGGTTTTGGAATCTATTTGAGCAAAAGCAACTTCTTCGCCACTACCCGTTCAGGAGTAACCAAACGATAGAGATAGACACCGGAAGAGAGGCCGGACACCTCCAGGCTCACTTCGTGGACGCCCGCCGGGATCACTCCGTCAACCAACGTCTGTACCAGCCGCCCTGAAAGGTCAAACAGCTCCAGCCGTATACGTTGCTCCTCCGGAAGCTGATACCCGATCCATGTTTCAGACCGTACCGGATTGGGGTAATTTTGAAACAGAGTCAATTCCGATGGTGACTCGCCCGGTTCCGGAGGTTCAGGAATTTCGCTTCGCAGGTAGATTTCAGCATTGAATACCGGCACAGCCAACCCATCCCCGTCAGACCAGGAGAGCTGTTCCAGCAGGACTTCCACCGGCTCCTCGCCATCCGGCAGCGGATGGAGACGGATGGTAAAGAGTTCCGGGCCAGACTCTTTTGCCGGCAGACCCGGCAGCGCAAGAGCTCCGGATACCGACTCTCTCTCCTCAGGGCGGTGTTCAAACGCAATCCAGCTCGCGCCGGTATCAGATTCATCAGCCCAGCTGCCCGGCTCAAACCGGTCAATCATCTCCCTTCCGGCACCCCGAATCCTGATCCTGAACGCAACACCTGCAACAGCCCCTACGGAGTCAGCTGTAACGGCCACCTCTCCCCCCTCCTTCAACAGTTCCGGATGGATGGAATATTGCGCCAGTGGAATTCCAGGTGGTGCCTGTTTGCTTCCAGGCCTTGTTTGTCCGAAATGTCGGCCAACCAGCCGGAGATCCCGGTGGTCAACAACCCCGTCCCCGTTTGTATCCGTATCGGTTGCCGGTTCAGGGATCCACTGCTCGGCTTCCCGCTCCTGCCAACCCTCCTCCGGATAGAGAGGCACCGGCCCCTGTGCCAGCCAGTATGCGGCGATTGCCAATACATCCTCCTGATCCGCCTCCCCGTCTCTGTTGGCATCTCCCGGCCAGACCCCTATCTGCTGTGGATCTTTGTGCTCGCCCCGAAGGATAACATCGTCAATTCTGTTGGTACCCTGATTTCCAAACTCAACACTGCTATCACCGACAGATTCCTCCCCGGTCTGCAACCATCGCAAATAGATCACCTCCCGGTCTTCATAGAGTGAAGGGAGTTCCAGCACTTCCAGCCTTCCGGTCGTCCAGTCATTTCCAACCGTTATATCCCCTTCGGGAACCGGAGTCCAGGACTCTCCATCCAGGCTCCCCTCTACCCGGAAATTCCGCGGCCCGGTATTCGACCCCGACTGTTTGGAGGAGAGTGTCAAATCCTGAAGCTGCTCTGTCCGGACGGCGATCATCCAGTAACTCTCCGCGCCCATATCATTCCACCCGCTAACGCTGGCAGCACGTCCGGAAGCACCGGCCGCAAACCCGGCCGGCAGATTCACCCCGACTGCAGAAAATTCACTGAACCGATTTGAAAAAAGGGCACGGCCCGGCAACAGGACTTCCTCGTCAAACGTCCACTCCGCAACGATATGCCGGTATGCAGGCGCGGGAAGGATCTCTGCCGGCAGGGACAGGACCTCCACACCGTCCCAAAATCCACCGGGTTCACTTACTGCTACTCCTCCATAGAGAGTATCACCACCCTGAAAAGATGCACGGAGGGCAATCCAATACTCTCCGGGTGGAAATCCATATCCGACCTCACCGGAATAGAGATGAAACCCTTCACTATTATCCCCTGCGAACTCCATCGCACTCCAGGCAGATTCACTCCATCCTGAGGGGTCTGTGTCCTCCGGATAAAAGCCGGCCCAGAGCAGCAGGTCCGGAACCTCCTCATCCTCCTGGTCTGTCACTCCATTCACATAGACCCGCCCCGTCACCGGCCCGGAACTCCCCTCTACCCATTCGAAACTGTCTGAAAAAGGCACTATCAGATCCGTAATCACCGTATCCACCTCAAGTGGATTCGGTTCGGAGAGTTCATACTCCACCGGGTCCCCTTCGGAATTGTAGAGCTCCAGATCCTCAATTTGAAACGAGGCATCTCCGGGTTCTGCCCTCTCCTTTACGCGATAGTATAAATCAAGCAGATCGCCCGATTCATCCGCTTCCGGATCGGCGGTTCTCGATACGGAAGCGCCGATTCTTGAACCGACAAGCTGTCCGGAGAGATGAATGCCCTGCGACATCAGCGAACCCGGATCACTCCCCAGAAACTCGAGACGGGTATCGTCATAGCCAACCTCGACCCCAAAATAGTAGACGTCCGTAGCCTCCGGCAGCGAGAACCGAAGCGTCACCATATCCTGTGGTGCTACACTCTCCGGAAGCAACGTCAGGTTGATATCAGCCGACTGTGCAGAAAGAACGCCCGGCAGCAGCCACACCAATACTCCAGGGATGATACTCCATACACGTATTCCACCTCTCTCTCTCATCACACTCCTCTCTTCACTTCGATCTCTCTATTGATCCTCTTCACCATCCCGAACGGGAGTATACACCGGGTATCCGGATCACCACCCGACGATTACTCTTCACACGTTACCCCTTGAGGCTCCTGTAACCAGAATATCTGTTCCGTTTGGAAAACAGGCAGCAGCCGTCAAACCTGCATTATATCTTCCCGATGCTCAATTGCAACTGAGCACTCCGGGCGCGGACAGTATTGACTGGCTGAATCGTTTCGGTTTATAGATAGGATCGGGTATCGGGGGGTTCCTTACAGAAAAAGGACCTTGTGTTCACCGAAGGCGTTCATATTCACTGGTATGGCCGGGATCAACTGTACTGAAAAGATCATAAGCTTCACGCCGTGCACCGGGCCCGGCCTCAAGAAAGAGGGAGACAAGCTCAACATATTTTGTATCAAAAAAGGTGTCGAAGAGCAGGTCCCGGTTCACCCGCAGCCGGTTTTCCCTCATCAATTCAATCGCTTGCAATACCTCTTCCCGGCTCTCTTCCGGTTCACTGGTAAAACGGTCCAGGCCAAGCCGGTGATATCGGTAGACTGCCTCCCGAAACTCCTCAAAACCGGGGTGAACCAGGTCGCTGATCAGTCCAAACCGGGTTCGCTGAGTACCGACAGACCGCCCCCACCCCGTCGAATTGGCCGTCTGTGCCATCTCCAGAACCTCAAGGGCCTGGCGGTAGTAGTAGGATCCGTCGAGAGGTGAGAAGGTGTCATAATCATAACCGATTATCAGATAAACATAAAAATCGAGAAAACTGGTCAACTCATCAAACTGAAGCTGATCCTGCAGAAGGCTCCGGTTTGGCGCATAACTGAAATTCCACGAGTTGTCACTCAAAATCAGTGAGGTTGTCTCCTGTGTCGTGCCATAAATCGGCCTCCGGATCGCAATGATTACGTTCGCTTCATAGTGATAAGGATCTTCATGCCGCGTAAGGATGACCCGTATATCACATCGAATTCGTTCATGGGTTTCGAAAGGATCATCCGTCCAGCGATTCTGATTGATATAGCGCTCGATCTCCGGCGCAAGGTTCCGGAGATGATTCTGGGAGGAGCCGCTAACCTGTCGGTCATTGACCAGTACGGTACAGTCCAGTTCCTGGCTCATCGCAGGCAAGGCTGCGGCCAGCAGGCAGATGATCCAGATGATTATGGGTCGAACCATGTCTGGGAAGCTCATCAATCGGCCGGGGTTGGAGTGTGATGGGTTGGATACAGCAGGACGATCCCGCCATTGTACCCGAATATAGCTGCTTATTGAGAAACTTCTCAACCCGGTCCACCCGGATCGTAAAAAAGTGTAAGGAATCCTGTTCCAACAGATCATATCTATAAAAACGACAGAACCATGTACCGGTATTGTCTGTATTACAACATTTCAATTCTACTCCTGCCGGCAGCCGTTCCCGTTGTGTATGGGCAATCGACCTTCGGGGCGGCGGCTGCCGGTTTAAACAGTTTGACTGCATACCCGGAAAAAGGGCCCTGGCCGGTTCTGAACAACCCGTCACATCTGGATGTAGAAAAGCCTGTTATTGGAGTCTTCGGTTTTCAAACTGCCGGGTTTACAGAACTTACCGATCTGGCTGCCGCCATTGCCCTGAAGATACCCGGCAGTTCGGCAGGAATCGGTATACATCAATACGGGTTTAGCCTTTTTCGTGAGACCAGAATACGGCTTGCCTGTTCAATTTCGGCAGGCCCGATTCGTACGGGAGTCGCACTGAACTATCTGACGATCCATCAGGGAGACGGGTTTGGATCGGCATCCGGCAGGAGCCTCGATATCGGCTTTTCGACAATTCTTCACCCCGGGATCACCCTTTCGGGCAAGGTCGACAACCTGACCCGGGCGAGGTTCGGGGCCCTGCCAGGTTCCATTCCACACAGAGTCTCTGCAGGAATATCCTATCACCTTTCAGACAGATCCCTGTCTCTTCTGGAGTGGGTCCGTGAAACTCCCTACCCGGACTCCTGGAGATTTGGCATCCAATCATTTGTTCTTCCCTCTCTGCCAATCCGCGGAGGAGTTGCTACAGAACCGGGTATCTGGTCCTTCGGCTTCGGCTACCAGACAGATCTATGGGAGGTAAATGTAGCGGTTCAACATCATGAACTGCTTGGAATAAGTCCGGGTTTCGATCTCATCGTTCAATTCTAACGTCAACCAACCACCCTGATCCTGAAAAAAGACAATTCAACCGGAATCCGAGTCACCTGTTCCCTGCTCCTGACACTTCTGATAGCATACTCCAGTGTCCAACCCTCCTCCGCACAGAATCCCGATCCACCTGACAGGGTTGTAGAACGTGAAATCGAACGGTTATTCGATCTCGGGGAAGATGGCTCTGTAGATCTCCAGACAGAGGAGCAGATCCGCCTGATTCGAGAACTGGCAGAACACCCGTTGAATATAAACCGGGCGTCGACCGATGAACTCATGCAAATTCCGGCACTCTCACTGCGTTTGGCACAGGCAATTGTCTCCCGGCGCGAGGAGGTAAAACCGTATGAAGAGCTGGAGGAGTTGATGGATGTACGAGGTATCGGGCCAGTTACCTATGGACGAATCACCCCTTTTCTGACCGTTGGAAGCAGATCGGAACTCAACCGGGATCTGCTTGGGAATCCGTTATACTGGACAAGCAGAGGCCGGTTTGAAGGATTTTCCAGGCTCCAGAGGATTGTACAGAAGCAGGAGGGGTACCGGCGGGCAGATTCCCTTGGCGGCTATACCGGCAGCCCCTACAAGTACTATAACCGGTTTCGGTATCAAAGTGACCGAATCTCACTGAATATCACACAGGAGAAAGATCCCGGAGAACCGCTGCCGGGTCCGTTTCGGTTCGACTTCACCTCCATGCATCTGTCGATTCAAAATGCAGGCAACCTGCGGTCGCTTGTAATCGGTGATTATTCAATACGCTTTGGACAGGGATTGATTCTCTGGAATGGCACATCCTTCGGTAAGGGGGGCGGTGCTGCGGGCAGAATTAACAGGAATGAACAGGGAGTTCGCCCATACACATCCGCCCAGGAGACAGATTTCTATCGTGGAGTAGCTGCTACCTGGGGCAACAACATTCAGGTTACCGGTTTTTTCTCCTCCAGAAGACAGAGTGCTTCTGAGGGGGGTGGAGATGGAATCCGCTACCCCTCCTCTTCAGGCCTTCACAGAACTCTGTCGGAGAGAGAACGCAAGGGAAATACCGGCCAAACTACCTTCGGCGGCCGAATCAGGGTTGAAGCACCTTCAGGGTTTGTCGGGCTATCCTGGTATCATAACCGTTTTGAAAGGCCGGTGGTACAGGGAGGCCAACCCTGGCAGCAACACCTTTATTATGGCCGGACTGCATCCGCCCTCTCTGCTGATTTCCGGATGAGCAGTGAAACAGCCACCCTGACAGGAGAGGCCGGGAGAACTCATAACGGAGGGTGGGGAGGCCTCACCGGTCTGATCGTAGAGGCCGGAAGCAGCACGGACCTCGTCTTCTCTTATCGTAACTATGGGAACCGGTTTCAAGCGATACTTGGATCTGCATTTGGAGAACATTCCGGGCATCCCCAAAATGAAGAGGGCTTTTATATCGGGCTGCAACATGCATTTTCCGGAACCGTCACTCTCCGAGGGTATATCGACAGGTTCCGGTTTTCGGCCCCGAGATACCTGAACCATCAGGCTTCCAGCGGGTATGACTGGCTGTTGTATACAGAATACAAACCTGGCCGGGAAACAGAACTCTACCTCCGTTTTCGGTACAAGGTTCGGGGAGAGGAGTACTCCGATGTGGACGAATACGGACAGGTTGTCCGGCTCCCGGATGAGAGCAAACGCCTGAATGCGCGCATACACGTTACCCGTGAAATAACCCCTCAGATACGGTTACGAAGCAGAATTGACTGGGTACGTGCAAATCCTGTCAACAGGCCCTCAGAAAGCGGCATATTGCTCTATCAGGACCTCCGGTACCGGCCGGCAGATACGTTCTCGTTTGAAACCAGACTCACCTGGTTCCGCACAGATGGTTTTGACTCCCGCCTTTATCAGTTTGAGAATGACCTGCTCTATGTCCTCTCCAATACAATGCTCTATCAAAAAGGCTGGAGAGGGTATCTGCTGATTGGCTGGGAACCACATGAGCGGATCAAATTCTGGGCAAAAATCTCAATGACAATCTATAACAGCCGTGACTCCATCAGCAGCGGGCTGGCAGAGATCCGGGGAAACCGTCGCTCGGACGCAGGGTTCCAGATGCGCATCCGGTTCTAACCCTGCCCTGCCCGGGATGACATGAGATATACCGATTTCCCTCAACGATCCCGCAGCGACAACATCCAGTCTGTCATCATCCTTTCTACGGCCTGATCAGGCATCTGTCAATGAGATCACACCAGGCAGATCCTTCCCTTCCAGAAATTCAAGGCTGGCTCCGCCACCCGTTGAGACATGAGATACTGCCTCTTCAAGCCCCGCTTTCTTTATCGCTGCTGCAGAGTCTCCGCCGCCGATAATGGTGGTAGCCCCGTTACGGGTTGCCTTTGCCAGCGCCTCGGCAACCTCGAACGTACCCTTCGCAAAATTGGACATTTCAAAAACACCCATCGGGCCATTCCAGACCACCGTTTTTGAACCCAGGATCACTTTGGAGAAGAGGGAGATACTCTTCGGCCCGATATCAAGAGCCATCCAGCCATCTTCAATTCCATCCTCATCCACAACTGCTCTCTCCGCATCATTGCTAAACTCTCTGGAAACGACCGAATCGATGGGAAGCAAAAGATCCACACCTCTCTCCTCCGCATTCCGGATTAGTTCACCAGCCAGTTCAACCTTCTCCTCTTCCAGCAGAGAGTTGCCGATCGGCAACCCTTTCGCTTTATAGAACGTATAGGTCATTCCGCCACCGATCAGTATGTTATCCACTTTGTTGAGCAGATTTTCAATCACTCCGATCTTGTCCGAGACTTTGGCTCCCCCCAAAATAGCCGTGAAGGGACGAACCGGATTGTTGACACTCTCATTGAGATAGCGGATCTCTTTCTCGAGAAGAAACCCTGATACGGCCGGTTGCAGGAATTCCGTAACGCCGGCGACAGACGAGTGGGCCCGGTGGCTGCTGCCAAAAGCGTCATTCACGAACAGGTCCGCATGAGCCGCAAGCTTTTTACTGAATCCGGGATCATTTTTTTTCTCCTCCGGATGAAAACGCACATTCTCCAAAAGTACCACTTCACCCGGCCCGGCCTCAGCGATTACACGTTCGGCACTCTCACCAATACAGTCAGGTGCAAAGTGAACCTTCCCGGAGATCAGAGTTTGCAGATGATTTGCAACCGGCTCAAGGCTAAACTCCGGATCCGGCTTGCCGGAAGGGCGGCCCAGATGGCTTGTAAGAATCAATTTGGCATTCTTCTCCAGTACAAAACGGATCGATTGAAGAGCCTGCTGAATCCGGTTATCATCCGAGATGACTCCGTTTTTAATCGGCACATTAAAATCAACTCTCATGAGAACCGTTTTTCCGGTCAAATCTACATCCTTCAGTGTCAGTTTCGGCATAATCGAAGTGGCATTTATGTTATGAATTCAGAATTTGGTTACATCAAGGTAAAGTACTGAATACCGGGGACAGAGTACAGACGATGGAATACTGAGTACTGAATCATATAGCCCGGACTATCGAGCAGAGAGCATAAAATACGAAATACAGAAGACAGAACGAGACAGCCCGGAGTACGGCGCTGCTGTATTCTGACCAAATAATAGTTATTTTACATAACTATTGGTTCTGGAATCAAAGAACCTGACATCAATACATCCGTTTCACAATGAAAACGATCTATTTCGATCATGCGGCAACGACTCCCCTTGCCCCTGAGGTGCTGGAAGCAATGCTTCCCTACCTGAAATCAGAGTTCGGAAATGCCAGTTCACCCCACAACATCGGGCACCGCGCCAATGTCGCACTGGAAGATGCGCGTGAACAGGCAGCAGACCTGCTCAATGCAGAGCCGTCCGAGATCATCTTCACCAGTGGAGGAACAGAAAGCGACAATGCAGCGATCAAAGGGGTCTTCGAATGCTCCGGCAACCGAAAGAGGATCATCACATCCCCCCTTGAACACCACGCTGTACTCCACTCTGCCGAGTCTGCCAAACGTCACGGCGGCCAACCGGTTTATCTTACCCCCGGCCCGGATGGAAAGATCACTCCCGACCAGGTCGAGTCTGCGATCGACAGCCAGACAGCACTGGTATCTCTGATGCATGTAAACAATGAGATTGGCACCGTCAACCCGATCAGAGAGATTGCAGCTGTCTGCCGCCACAATTCAGTTCCGCTCCATACGGATGCGGTCCAGAGTGTCGGAAAGATTGATGTAGACGTGAAGGAGCTGGATATAGACCTGCTCAGCCTCAGCGGACACAAGCTCTACGGGCCGAAGGGGGTTGGAATACTCTATGTCCGGAACGGCACTCCATGGATCCCCTGGATGCAGGGAGGATCCCAGGAGCGAAACCGCAGGGGGGGAACCTCCAATATTCCCGGCATCGTCGGGCTGGTAAAAGCGCTGGATCTGGCAATTTCAGAAAGGGAACGGTTCTATAACCACGCGTCAGAACTACGAAAACAGCTTCTGGATCTGTTGGAAAAACAGTTCCGGGAGAGGGTTCAGATCAACGGCCCGGCAGACAGCGGAGTGCCACATATTCTGAACATCGGACTGATTCCTCCCGGGGGGAAACGGCTGGATGGGGAAATGCTGCTATTAAACCTGGATATAGAAGGCGTCTGTGTCTCCAATGGATCTGCGTGTACCTCGGGTGCTGTCGAACCCTCTCATGTTCTCACAGGAGTCGGGATTGATGATGCCGTTGCCGAATCGAGTCTCCGGATCAGCTTCGGAAGAAAGAATAGCCTTGAAGAGGTCGGTATCTTTGTCGAAAAACTGACCCTTATCCTGAACCGTATGACGGCGGCCGCCTGATGGCTCTGACCGGAAAAGTCATAGAGTCAACCGGAAAGTGGTACAAAGTAGAGGCCAACGGAGAGGTCACATCATGCCGTTTGCCAGGCAGGTTTCGGTTAAACAGTGCTGAAGTTACCAATCCTGTAACAGTGGGAGACCGTGTTGACATCTCAATCGGAGACGATCAGACTGGCATTATTACACATATCCATGACCGGGACAATTTTTTGCCGAGACAGGCTACTCACGGCCGACGGGGTGAACAGATTCTTGCTGCAAACATTGACCGTGCCTGGGCAGTCGTTTCGGTCCGGCAACCTGCACTAAAGACCGGCTTTCTTGACCGTTTTCTGGTTGCCTGCGAAGCGTATGGAATTCCTGCATCCATCCTGATCAATAAAACCGATCTCGCCAGTAAAAGAGACTGGAAACAGCTGGAAGCACTGCGAGAACTCTATTCCGGGCTTGGTTACCCGGTTCACGTAGCCTCGATCCATAACAGTGAGTCCATCGAAGAGTTGAAAACGGCACTGGACGGCCATACCAATGTCTTCATCGGCCCATCGGGTGTCGGAAAAACCAGTCTGCTGAATTGTCTCAAACCGGGAGCGGATTTGACAGTAGGGGATATATCCGGATACTCCAACAAAGGAAAACATACAACCACCGTCGCACGGCTTCTACGAATCGGGGATGCAGGTTACATTGTCGACACACCTGGCATTCGGGAGCTCGGCCTGGTTAATATTGAACCGTACGAGCTCTCGCTCTACTACCCGGAGATGTTGAAACCTCGTGAAAACTGCAAATTTAACAACTGTACTCACAGCCATGAACCAGGTTGCGGCGTCTCGGCAGCTTTTGAGGCGGGAGAAATTCACCCCGAACGGTATTTCTCCTATCTCAATATTCTTGAATCTCTTTAAATGTCCCGCACCAGGAAAAAAGGGACTCAAATAAAAGGTTTATCCAAACAGAACCTTTTCTTATTTTAATTGTTTAGCCGATTTTAAACTAAAACGATATCAGAACGAGCCTCAAACAGTTCCATGCCTGAAGAGACCATTTCGCTGATTTTTCCTGATGGCACCAAGAGAGAGTTTCCGAAAGAGATAACCGGATTTGACGTTGCCCGGTCCATATCCGAAGGGCTGGCCAGAAATGCACTGAGTATAACCCTGAATCGTACGATTCTGGACCTGGACAGGCCTCTGGAGGAGAACGGTGAGATTCGGATCAACACGTGGGACAATGAGGATGGAAAATATACATTCTGGCACTCCTCCGCACATCTGCTGGCAGAGGCAGTTCAGGAACTCTATCCCGAAGCCAAATTCGGGATCGGCCCGCCGATTGAGAATGGATTTTATTATGACATCGATTTCGGAGAGAAAAAGGTACGGCCTGAAGATCTTGAAGAGATTGAAAAGAAAATGATCCTTCTCTCCCGAACCAAATCCCGTTTCATCCGTAAAGAGGTGAGCCAAAAGGAGGCGCTTGAACACTACAAAAAAAAGGGGAACGAGTATAAGGTCGAACTAATTGAAGGGCTCGAGGATGGCAAGATCACATTCTACACCCAAGGCGGTTTTACAGATCTTTGCCGAGGCCCGCACATACCGGATACAGGAGCTATAAAAGCTGTGAAACTGACTCATCTTGCCGGTGCCTACTGGAGGGGAGATGTGAAAAGCAAGCAGCTTACCCGAATCTACGGGATTACATTCCCTAAACAGAAACTGCTACAGGAGCATCTTGAACAGGTTGAAGAGGCGAAAAAGCGGGACCATAAGAAACTGGGGCCTGAGTTGGGGATCTACCTGATCGACAGCAA
Organism: Balneolaceae bacterium; assembly: GCA_040905265.1. Taxonomy (GTDB): domain Bacteria; phylum Bacteroidota; class Rhodothermia; order Balneolales; family Balneolaceae; genus JBBDRW01. The sequence continues at coordinate 14,292 of JBBDRW010000170.1, forward strand.
AATTGGAAGCGGCCTACCCCTCTGGCTGCCAAACGGAACTGTAATCAGGCGCGAACTGGAACAGTTTCTGAGAAACGAGCAGGTCAAAAGAGGCTACAAGGAGGTTATTACCCCGCATATTGCTACAATTGAGCTCTACAAACAGTCGGGACACTACCCCTACTATAAGGATTCCCAGTTCAATCCGATGGAGGTGGACGACGAGGAGTACATGCTGAAACCGATGAACTGCCCACACCATCATCGCATTTATGACAGTGAACTCCACAGCTATCGGGACCTTCCAGTACGCCTGGCTGAGTTCGGTACGGTCTACCGCTATGAGCAGTCCGGAGAGCTGAACGGGCTCTCCAGGGTGCGCGGTTTCACACAGGATGACGCACACATCTACTGTACCCACGACCAGCTTAAAGATGAGATCAAGAATACCATCGAACTCACCCAAAAGGTATTCACAACATTTGGAATGCCGGTAGACATCCGCCTCTCCTGGAGAGATGACAATGAAGAGAAATATGGCGGCGAGGAGGAATATTGGGAACGGGCGCAAAACGAAATACGTGAAGCTGCTGACGAGATGCATCTTGAGTACACCATCGCAGAAGGAGAAGCGAGCTTTTACGGGCCGAAAATCGACTTTATCATACGGGATGCCATTGGAAGAAAATGGCAGCTCGGCACAGTACAGGTCGATTATGTGATGCCGGAACGGTTCGACCTCACCTATGTCGGATCGGACAACGAGAAGCACCGGCCGGTCATCATCCATCGCGCACCATTCGGCTCTATGGAAAGATTTATGAGTATCCTGATCGAACACTTTTCAGGAGATTTCCCACTCTGGCTCTCGCCGCTTCAGGCGAAAATTATACCTGTATCAGAAGAGTACATCTCCTATGGAGAGAAGTGTCTCCAGACATTGAAAGGTCGGAAATTCCGGGTTGACCTGGACCGAAGAAACGAGAAAGTCGGTGCTAAAATTCGTGATGCGGAAACGGCAAAGATTCCGTATATGTTAATTGTAGGAGCCAGGGAAGAGGAAGATGAGACCGTCTCTGTACGAAGACACAAACAGGGAGATCTTGGAACTTTTCCCATTTCTGAGTTTATTTCAACCATTCAAAAGGAGGTGGACGAACAGTCCCTGCCGCCTGAAAATACCAACTAAACCACGAGGATACTATCGCAAACAGAAGACGACCATCACGACCGCGCCGTAAGCGCGATGACGACAGGCCCAATGTCAATGAAGAGATCAGGGCGAATACCGTCCGGATAATCAAGCCGGATGAAGGCCATGAAATTGTCGACCTGGAACGGGCTCTCCAGATTGCTGAATCGTTTAAAATGGACCTGGTTGAAGTTGCACCGGATGGGGATCCACCCGTCTGCAAGGTGATCGATTTTGGCAAATTCATGTATGAAAAGAAGAAAAAAGAGAAAGAGGCCAAAAAAAAGCAACACACCATGCAGGTCAAGGAGCTCCGGTTCCGTCCCAACACCGATGACCACGACCTGGAGTTCAAAACCCGGCACGCAAGAGACTTTCTCACAGACGGAGACAAGGTGAAGGCTACTGTACAGTTTCGTGGGCGTGACATGCTCTATACCGAAAAAGGAAAAGAGCTGCTTGTGAACTTTGCTGAAGAACTCAGCGACATCTCCGAAATCGAAAACCAGCCGTCAATGGAAGGGCGGCGGATGATAATGATTCTGACCCCGAAGGGGAAAGGATCTTCCTGAACATGCCGCCGGAAGGCGATCGCAGGCAGTAATTTTCGAAAAGCTTTGATTGTACATTAGTTCTGGAACCCGTACCTTTCCAGTCTTTTACACTTCATGTAGGCTTTGAAAAACCAGGATTTTTTGGTCAAGATCGAGGCCAGAGGGATTTTAGAACCGCAGCATATTGAACATATGTGAGGATTTTAAAATCCCGATAACGAAGATATTGAGCAAAAAGACGGTTTTACAAAGTATACATTTCATAAAGAAATAGCATGACCCATGCCTAAAATGAAATCAAACAGTGGTGCCAAAAAGCGTTTTAAGGTTACCGGAAGTGGTAAAATTAAACGCAAGAAGGCAGGAAAACGCCACATCCTTACGAAGAAAAGCAGTAAGCGAAAGCGAAATCTCGGACAGTCAACACTGGTAGACCCAACCAATGAGGGTGCTATCAAGAGATTGCTTCCTTACGACGCCTGAACTGAAATTACAACCAAACGTTCTATAAAATGCCACGTTCAAGAAACCTAGTGGCTTCCCGTCGCCGTCGCCGCAAGATACTCCAGCAGGCGAAAGGTTACTGGGGCAAGCGAAAAAACGTTTATACCGTTGCGAAAAATGCAGTCGAAAAAGGGCTGCAGTATCAATACCGTGACCGAAAGGTTCGGAAGAGAAATTTTCGTAAACTATGGATTACCCGTATAAATGCTGCTGCCCGGTTGAACGGGACCACCTATTCACGGCTGATCAACGGCCTGAAACAAAATGACATCGAGATCAACCGAAAAATGCTTGCTGATATCGCAGTTCGCGACCCGGAAGCATTTGGAGCCATTGTGAAAGAGGCTGTCGGTTAGGATCTTACTTCCAGGCTTTGGAAGAGTATAGAAACCGGCAGGTCTGGCAAACAGGTTTGCCGGTTTTTTTATGTTCGTTACCGTACCGATTTCAGGAACCTGCACACTGAATTGCTATTCTCATGATAGACAAAGTCAAACAACTGAAAAAAGAGATTGAATCGGCGGAGATTTCAGATCCGGAATCCCTGGAAGAGTTCCGACTGGCCTATCTATCGAGAAAAGGAGCAGTTCAGTCAATGTTCGGGTTGATGGGGAGCGTCCCCAAAGAGGACAGGGCGGAGATGGGACGCTGGATGAACCAGGTCAAAAATCTGGCAGAAGAGAATTACAGGAGTGGAAAAGAGGCCCTTGAGAAGACCGAGAATGTGAATATCTCACCG
>JBBDRW010000171.1:0-16576 GCA_040905265.1 Balneolaceae bacterium
GATGCCATGCACCGCTATAGCACCACCTTTAATCGTACCTATGAGGAATTGAAACTATCGGTGAAGGAATGGCTGCCCCGAAGGGGGATACCTTTAATCGTACCTATGAGGAATTGAAACTGAAGGGCTGAGTGTTCTTCCCTGGTGCCTGGTTGAGCCTTTAATCGTACCTATGAGGAATTGAAACAGGTATCAGAGAGTCCCCCTCACTCCGAACAGAGGTCCTTTAATCGTACCTATGAGGAATTGAAACGAAGATCACTCTCGCTCAGTTCAAACAATCGCTCTGCCTTTAATCGTACCTATGAGGAATTGAAACTTTCGTCCGTGATGCCATGCACCGCTATAGCACCACCTTTAATCGTACCTATGAGGAATTGAAACGGTGCCGCCGAGACCAAGGCCATCAGCCAGGAACTCCTTTAATCGTACCTATGAGGAATTGAAACGACGAAATCTATCAGACGATCACCGATAAGATTATCCTTTAATCGTACCTATGAGGAATTGAAACGTGTTTCAATTTGATATTATAGCGCTGTCGCTTGGCCTTTAATCGTACCTATGAGGAATTGAAACCAAATAACACACCATGAAACCAGAAAGACTCAATAACCTTTAATCGTACCTATGAGGAATTGAAACGATCGAATGGCGGAGTATCTATCTCAATATCGTAAACCTTTAATCGTACCTATGAGGAATTGAAACAAAATGTCTCTTGCAGGCTTCGCTTGTTCAGCCCCGCCTTTAATCGTACCTATGAGGAATTGAAACAGTTTCTGTGCCTTATGATAGATCGCTTGCAGATCGCCTTTAATCGTACCTATGAGGAATTGAAACCAACCTCGGGGAGTAAAGGCCAGGATCCGTTTGAAAACCTTTAATCGTACCTATGAGGAATTGAAACGGAGTCTTCTTACATATCCACCCGGGTGCTTATTTCCTTTAATCGTACCTATGAGGAATTGAAACACTACTTATTGGGGTACTACATAACGAAGGGAATTTCCTTTAATCGTACCTATGAGGAATTGAAACTTTCCCTGGCCGGAAGACGGAAGTGTAATCGACAAACCCTTTAATCGTACCTATGAGGAATTGAAACAAAGAAGCGCCAGCGCCGAAAACTAAGGCAGACCCCGCCTTTAATCGTACCTATGAGGAATTGAAACTGAATCCAGCGGAATCCTTGTCTGTAGCCTGAGCCACCTTTAATCGTACCTATGAGGAATTGAAACCTACTAAAGACGGACAAAAAGAAGGTGAACCCTGAACCTTTAATCGTACCTATGAGGAATTGAAACTGATGATATTACCCTGCCCGTCAACGCCACCGGCAACCTTTAATCGTACCTATGAGGAATTGAAACTGATATCAAAGGTTTACACTGCCGATATGATACATGCCTTTAATCGTACCTATGAGGAATTGAAACTCGTGAATAGCAAGTGACCCCCGCCCTGAGGCGCTACCTTTAATCGTACCTATGAGGAATTGAAACACCTGTGGCATGTTCGTGAAGTTCGCATCCGTCAGGCCTTTAATCGTACCTATGAGGAATTGAAACGTAGTCATCAGCCCTGAATATTGCGATCTCCTTATCTCCTTTAATCGTACCTATGAGGAATTGAAACACAGAGGAGTAGAACCGCTCCCCGTTGTGTCGTATCCTTTAATCGTACCTATGAGGAATTGAAACTTTTCTGAGGGATTGAATAACGCCCGAAGAGTGCAGCCTTTAATCGTACCTATGAGGAATTGAAACGACGGTCTCTATACGCAACAAGAGGCCTTCGCTTGCCTTTAATCGTACCTATGAGGAATTGAAACGACGACTCGAGCGTCGAAATCAAGGAGCCGGCCGGCCTTTAATCGTACCTATGAGGAATTGAAACGGTAGTACAGGGACATACCTCACAGACTGACTGGACCTTTAATCGTACCTATGAGGAATTGAAACTATGGTGGCTGCCCTTCACCGTCAGCTCAATGACATCCTTTAATCGTACCTATGAGGAATTGAAACGGCTTAAGAAGCATCACGTCGTACCGGTACTAACAGCCTTTAATCGTACCTATGAGGAATTGAAACGAACGAGTCGGACCGTATCTTCTTCCAAAGCTCCCACCCTTTAATCGTACCTATGAGGAATTGAAACTAATTGTGATCGACTCCCGGGTAACAGAGAACGAGCTTTAATCGTACCTATGAGGAATTGAAACATCGTTAAAGTAGTCGATCGCATTTCTGTATACTCGCTTTAATCGTACCTATGAGGAATTGAAACAGTACAAAAAAGAGGCGATGTTTGAGGATATACAACTTTAATCGTACCTATGAGGAATTGAAACTATCAGACCCCATTGAAAATGGTCGAAAGCGAATCATTTCCTATGCCAGTTATCACGTTATACTTCGAACGGATTATGATGGTAAGCAAAACAAATGGGTATTGACCGCATTTCGAGAGTCAGGGAAAAGAAAAAACCCCGATGAGTCCGGCCAGTTGGTCTCTCTGGATCAGATCTACGCACCTGAATCCTACAAGTTCACTCAAACTCAGGTGGGAGTGGGGCTTTTGGAAGATACTAACGATTCCAAAAAGAAAAAGTACGTAAAAACGCGGCCGATCGAACAGAGATTTGCCTGGTCAAACCAAAGCACCAATTTTTGATCGATATGGAGTCCTGGCAGTCCGTCAGTCCTTTAGTACCTAAGAGGATTTGAAACTGATATGACATGAATAATCCGTTCCAATATTCTGGATTCAGGAGACCGGTAAATCATAATAATTCAGATTGTAATCGAAAATAGTTATAACTTTTTTCGATTATTACAGAATCTGTATCTATTACATCAAGGGATTGTATGATTTGAAGTTGAAATTGGAAGCTGTTGGTCCGGAAAGCTGTTTTATATCCGAGATTACCTTAGCCGAATTAAGGAGATCAAAATCGAAGATTGGACTGCAGCAATCTAGGCATTGGGCACCCCCCGGATACTATCAGTGCAGGGATTGATGTAGTTGTGAGACGGTAAACGAGTCGGGGATTTTATGATCCCGTACATACATATAGACGGTACCCATAAAAATAGCCTGCAAGATCCATTGTAGAATGCCAAGTGAAATGGCATAAACGATGAAAATCCCAATTGCTATCAGCCCGAACTGTTCCCCGAGAAAATAGATACCGCCGATAAAGGCGACACCAGGGAGCATCAGTAGAAAGAAGATCAGGCCGAAACTGAAGTGTCCGATTAGCTGCTCGCCCCAGGAATGCTTGAGCATCCTGGCCGATTCTTTCAGTGACGAGATCGGGCCCTTGTTTTCGATGACAAGTATGGGCAGCACCAGGAAGCTGACTACTGTCCAGCTCAAGCCGAGTATTCCGGTAAACAGACTGCCAAACTTATCCGACTGGTTTTCGAGAGAGTTGATAATCAGCCCGATTGTGGCTGCGATCAGCGCCCACCCGGCCAGGGCACCGATTCGTCCCATCACAATATTGATCGCCTTTCGGATGGAGGGTGATCCTCCGCGCAGGACATAGATCGCCGATACAACGGCAGCCGAATTAAAAAAGATCATGCAAAAATAGCTGACAAAATAGAACAGAAAGATGACCAAAAAGAAGGTCCAGTCAGGCATGCCGGCATGCAGGTTATCGATCCAGTTGCTTTCAAATGCGAAAAGCGGCAGAAAAAATGTAAGTGCGATAATGAGGGTGCAAAATCCCGAAAGTACCGGAAATATCATCAGTCTTTTTTCCCGTATCAGCACGGAAAAAGCACTTTTCATCAGTGACCATGTATTCTGTATTCGCCCCAAATTCCTGTATTTATGATTTGATCTATAGGGTTGCCAGGGAAAATATACGCGAGGACACTGTAAAATGTTGCGATTTTGAAAAGCGTTTGCGACACTCGCGCGCATATATCCTGATACCGGTAACCGGGCTGTGGGGTGAAGGAAGATAGAATGAGATAAAGTACATCAACTGGATGAGGAAACATCACTCTCTGCGGATCTTCTTCCGGCAAGAATACCTGCTACGCTGATATCTTCTCTTGAAATAACTCCCAACGGGCAGGTAACATTAAAAAGATAACATCCGATTCTTGTAATTGCCAAATGTTTGATACGTGGCGATTCATTTTGAGATACCCCGGGTATTGTTCAGTTTCCAGTATCCTGGCCCATCGGGCGTTCGGTCAATACAAAAATCCGAATAGCCAGAGTGGAATTCTGTTTCCGCTTCCGCCTTTGATTCTGTCGGCAGCAATATAGGCATTGGGTACCCCCCGGATCTGTTCATCTGTTTTGCCGGGGCCGCCGACTTCGAACGTCCAGGTGTCATCGATCATAAAATCGGCCCACCTGGAGAAGGTCACGTTGTGGTTCACTTGCAGGTGATTCAGAAAAAACGTCTCCCGCAACGTACCGGTTTCCGGCTTGCCGGACGACAACAAATACGCCAGGTTCGGATTACCCAGATAGATCTTTTCCGGTTTTTGGAGATAGCTGATGCCCCGGGTGTCGCTTTTCAATAGTGATAGGACCCTGGCACGGTCAAGCGCATCCAGCATTTTGAGAACTGAATTGCGGGATACTCCAAGTTTTTCAGCCAGTTTGGAGATATTGGGCTTGAACGGGACAGACTGGCCGATCACATAGAGCAGTTTTTTCATGTTCCGGATCGAAGAGTGATGAAGTTCTTCATAAGGTGCGATGTCAATGTCCAGTACAAGCCAGGTAGTTTCCAGCAGTTTCTGGGGATAGGATTTTTCACTTTCTTTAAAGAATGGGTAGTACCCGGTACGGAGGTATTTCCTGAAGGATGTCAAGATATCTGCCCGTTCATAATATCCGGCAGCCAATTCGTGGTGGGATTGCAGAATCGTGTCAAGGGGTACGATGTCAAAGGCCACTTGTACATCAAGCCGGAGAAATTCCCGGAAGGATAACCCCGGCAGTTGGTAGATCGCGGCTCTTCGGGAGAGATCCGCCTGCCCTTTGGAAACTTCCAGGATGGAGGATCCGGTTGCAGTGATCTGAATGTCGGAATAATTGTCAAACGCATTTTTCAGATCTTTGGACCAATGGACGTACCGGTGAACCTCATCCAGAAAAAACCTCCTGTATCCTTCCTCATACAGCGTATCGATCAGATGGATCAACCTGTTGGCTTCAAAATAGATATCGTCCAGAGTCAGATAGATAGCATCGGAGCCGTATTCTTTCATACGTTGGAGAAGCAGGGTCGTTTTTCCCGTTCCCCGGTGGCCCAGGATCAAAATGAGCCGTTGTTCCCATTCGATTCTGTCATACAGAAACCTCCGGAAAGCGTCGTCTACCTCCCTCGACTTTGTATCCGAAAGTTTTTTCAATCGTTCCATATTGTTTTATGTTTGAAACAAAATATATAATTGCTTTTTGTGAAAAACAAAATTAAAAATTGTATTCTGTAGAGAATAGTTTGTTATCCCTGAGCGACTGCTCGGCCTGGCCGATCAGCTCTTCCACCCCGAAAAGTAGAATACACGAACAGCCGCGTTCCTTTCCAAAATGGAATCGGTCATCAATTGGAAGCCGCTGGTTCGTATTGTTAACGAATTGAATCGGTTCAGGATAACCCGCAATACGACACCGATGCCCGAAGTACCTTCACGTCATCTACCTGTTATACCCAAAAAATCTCTGCGTCAATAAGTAACAACCGGACAATATTTTCTGATCTTACTCATTGATTTATTAGATTACAGGTAAATGCCAATACTATGAGTGAACCGACTGTATCCAAAAAAATTAAACAATTACCTCCTGAGGCAAAAAAACAAGCCCAGGATTTCGTGGATTTCCTTTATCAACGGTATGTGAAAAGTAAAGACCCAAAGAAATCAAAGAGAAGAAGTATTACTGAAAGTCCCTTTTTTGGTATGTGGAAAGACCGTGAAGATATGCAGGATAGTGAACAGTGGGTTAGAAAGATACGCAAATCACAATGGTCTAATCCATAGTCATGGCTGCTGGTTTATTGCTTATCGATACAGATGTATTAATCGATTTCAGCCGGGGTGTTGAAAAAACAAAAGAGAAGCTAAAAAAACAGGAATCTGAATATAAATTAGCGATCAGTGTTGTCACACAACTTGAACTGATGGTGGGTTGTGAAAATAAGGCAGATTTCAATTCTCTTAAAGAATTCCTGGAAGATTTTGAAATCCTCCAGTTGAATAGTTCGATTTCAAAAAAATCAGTCGAACTATTTGAAAAGTACAGGCTAAGTCATGGGGTGCTGATCCCCGATATGCTCATTGCGTCATCAGCCTTGACGATGTTCGGGAAGCTTTAGAAAGAGAAGATCTGGAATCGGCGTCTCAAAACGGGCGAGTCTATCGGCTTGAGCCGATTAGTCAATAGAGTTATACTCACGTTTTCGAATAAGTTTCAGAACCATTTTGTACTTCCCCAATCTCATCGGGATCTTTTCCCTGACTCTCGTACTGCTATCTAGGCATATCTGTTTTATATTCCGTCGTTGCAGATTCAGAGATGGAACCCCTGTTGGTTAGTCAGATTCAGAATCTGATCCCGAAACCACAATCCTGCCCTTTTCAGCTTACGATCAATAATCCCATGAATAATCTATCTTTCAAGTTACTGCTTCTCGTCAGTCTGGTCGGATCAGGTTTTGCCGGGCCGCAGAATAGCAACGTTACCGTATATCTGGTCGGCGATTCAACTATGTCGGAGAAAGAGGTGTCGGCCGCCCATATCGGTTGTGTGAGTTCCGGAACTACTCCACTTCCCGCCGGCGGATCATGGCGCGAATCCAGATAATTCCGATTGCGACAAACGGAAGGGCATAGATCACCAGGCCGATCGGCCCGATGGTGCCATCGGGTGTTGCTTCTACTTCTGAGAGAAGTTCCCCTTCCCAGCCTGGCCCCTCCAGGATCACACGTACATTCCACATCTCCCCCTGGTCGAATTCAACCTCAGCATAGTACCGGGCTCCGTAACGGACAAACTGGGATTCGGCAGAATAGACGCGTTCCTCCAGCCGTCCTGACTGTGGCTCTACGCCGATCTCTACGGTGGTAATCTCCGGCGTTTCATCTCCTGAAACCGGTTCGAATACAACAAAGAATGTACCGATGCCGATATCCGGGTCGGTCCATACGGATACCAGAAACGGCCCGATTACTTCGTCTATGATGATGGGAAACGGAGGCCCTTCATGCGCTTCGGTTTTTGGTGGAAACAGGGCCAGAAAGATTGCGAGAAGGAGGATATTCACCCATCTTCTCGGTTCATAAACAGAAGTAAGACTCTTCGTTATCATATCAGATCATCAGGATATAGTATATGTAGGTCAGGTATATAAAATCGTTGTAGCAAAAACTCCGGCTATCCACCGAGAAACGTTCCTCTCATCTCCATGGGTTGATTCAGCAGCCACACGGCCGCACTGCATAACAAGAGAAAAAGGAGCGCCCAGGGGATCAATGCCTGCCATCTGCGGGAAGGGTACTCTCTGGCTGAAATCCGGTATGCTGCCAGCAGTGAACCCAGAAGCCCCAGCCCCAGAAAGCCGAGTTCAAGAGGATAGACCAGCCCGGCCGGCAGCCCGGAGAGTTGCCACATCGGGTCGCCCAGGAACCCGACTCCCCACTGTGCCGCTGTACTCTGTATAACGGGGATTGCTGTCCATACACCCGTCAGGAAATGAAAGCTGTAGTGGGCAAGCCATACACTGAAACCAAAAGGAATCAACGCATAGGCATAACGCATTGCGACCGGGAGCAGTTTCTCCCCGGACCCGGTCCAGGTTCTGGTGGCCCAGGCAGCCAGCCCCATCAACAGAACCGGTTCTACAACGATTGTCAGAAAAAAGAGGGTTCCCAGCACCGCGGCTTCGGATGTGGTTTGAAGGGTACCGGCAAGCCACTCCTGTACGGTGTAGACCGGGCTGACCATTCCGAATGCGTTTAGCAGCGCTCCGAATGTGAAGATCAACGCCAGTACGGAGATGTCATTCCGGTTGGAAAACCGGCCGATTCCGGACCGCCGCTCATCGGTCCAGAGTTCACTGCCGGGCAGCCGGGTGGACATTTCGATATTGTCATGAGGGCAGGCGTACACACAATCCAGGCAAAAGGTGCAATCCATATTACCGCTCTTTTGCGGCTGGAACAGCGCCAGCTCACATCCTCTTTGTACGATGTCCCACTGGTTCTCTTTGTCTCGTGTTCCCTTTATGCAATCTTTCGTGGTACAACTCGCGCAGATATCGGTGTCCGTAACCCGTACCTCCAGCGGGGAGACGGTGGAGGAGATAAAATTAAACTGGCCGATCGGGCAGATATATTTGCAGAACGATGCGTTTTTAAAAAACACATCGACCAGGAGAGCGGTGGCGAAATAGGCAATGATCAGCCAGGCGGTCCACCAGGGGGACCCCCAGAGGTCAAAAAGTTCATATGAGAACAGCACCAGTACAAACAGGCCGATCGAGAGCCATTTGTTCCGCAGCCAGACCGGCCAGTTGGCGACGGGACGGGAGAATTTTCGAGCCAGCTCCCTGGGGAGCAGAAACGGACAGGCCATGCAGAAAAAATTACCGGCGACCAGCAGGATCAGGACCAGAATTCCACGGTAATGGACCCATGTGAAGAGTGTGGAGAGGTTTCTCGGGGCCAGTTGCGGGCCGAACAGCCCGTGCAGGATCATCAGGACGGCAACTATCAGCATGATGCTCTGCATGACGATCCTGGAGTACGGCCAGCGCAGAAAACGACCTATAACCGGGAGGTGCAGCAGGTCGATGGCATCGCTTGGTTTCTGTCTGGTCTCTGTACTCATTCTGTCATCACTGCTATGGCATTCCTGAAGCCTTTGAATTCACCGGCGGATTGTTCAAGCTCTGGTGTCCTGTCACCGATACTCTTTCGGGGCCAAGGCTCGATATTTTACCCATATTGTATGGGTGTCAGAACACCTGGCCAAAAGGCTCCATTATTGTGTTCGGACTCCGGAGATGTCTATCTGCCGTTCGATAACCATTTCATCTGGCAGTTTCATCTGCAAGAGAATAAACCAATCTCCAGCCATTGTAAACTCAAACCGGGCCTCATATTCTCCCGAGGCCACCTCTTCGGCGGTAGACAGGACCGGCTGCATGCCGGGGTGAGACATGTTTCCTTCCAGTTCAATCTCGGCGCCGGTAACAGCTTCTCCCGTACTGTCCGACAGGGCAATATGGAGGGTGGACATTCCCGTAACGGGTGGATCCGGGTCCAGTTCCCACTGAACCTGGATTCCGGAAGAGTCTTCATTGGATACCTGGCAGCCGGTAATCGCAACGCTGATTGCGAGCAACAGGATTACGGTACAGGACAGTACTCCATAGACTGGCTGCCGGAGAAGCTTCTGCGTTACACCGGGAATGGGAACCATACAAATGCCCCTGATTTCAGTTTAGAATTACCCTTTGGACGATCTGGGATGAACCACACAGGAGCACTTGATGTTCGCCTCCTCTCCGGCTGGCGGAAACAGATGCAGGTACATGCCGATAATCATGGGTATAAAGACAATCGTATTGTAGATCAGGTGCAGTTCGACGCGGGGAATAACAAATTGAACGATACTGACCGGAACCGGCGAATTGGCCAGATTCTGGCCGATGATGGCCTGCCCCTGGAGCAGCGCGTGTTCGATATGATGCCAGAACTGAATCCAGAAGGATATCATCCACCAGGTATAGGCAGTGCCGGTAAACCCGGTCCGAAAAATCCAGATCCCGATCAGCATGATCAGCGCATAGCCGTAGTGCAGGATTTCAGACTGGAACATCCACGGGAACCAGTAACCGATGACACCCAGCGATTCAGGGAGAGGCCAGCCCAATACATAAATCTGATACGCCTGGACCAGATGTTCGGCCCAGTGGGCAAGTACAATAACCATAAATATCTGCAAGCCGCGTTCATGCCAAACCGTATTGAGCGTTTCCATCCAATCCGAGTAGGATGTTCTTGTGTTGGGCAGAGCGGCGGCTGCCGATTCATTGGATACGTTTTCGTGTGCCATTGGAATGAGCCTTATCTACGTTACATGGTTTTATTGGAGGTTGTTGATTCCGGCTGACAACGCCCCAACGTGGTTTTTCGCTTCAGGATAATAGATGAATTCATGGATAATAACAAGTGGGTGACATCAGAAATTTTTACTTGCTTCTTTTCCGTTTATTTCGCTCCTTTGCACATTCGTTCATTGTCTCCCTGTTTGACGGTTCGTTGCGGGGCCTCTGAAAACCTTGACCCAGACACAATAGACCAGGGTTTTTGGCAGTCCTGGGGCGATTGTGCATGACAAGGCACCTTCATACAGCCGGGGAACAAATGAAACCATCCATCAACAGACTTTATTCCTATGAAACTTGACCCATGTATACCAACCTCGCTTCAGGCCAGGCGTTCTGTACGGTTCCGTATGTCCGCTCTCGTTTGTCTTCTGGTACTGTTTGCACTTCCGCTGAACCGTCTTGAAGCGCAATCATCCACGGACGGGCCGTCCCCATCCTACCCGGAGTTGAAGCTTGCAGGATTTCTCCAGCAGCATTTTGTTCTCGATCAGACATCTGGTTCACCCGCCCGGTTCTCTATCTACCGCGCCCGCCTGGGAGTGACGGGTTCCATTACCGATCGGGTTCGCGTCAACCTGATTGGCGGGTATGTAGAGCCACCGGACCGGACTCCGCGCCTGGTGAATGCGTTCATCGATTTCGATATCCATCCACTTCTTCAGGTACGTACGGGACAGTTTTTGTTGCCCTTTGGCCTGGAAGGCCCGGAGGTGATTGTATTCAACCCTGCGATTGAACGGACCACGGCGATCCGGCGGCTGAACACTTTCGCCATGTTCCGGGATATCGGTGTGCAGGTGAGTGGCCGGCATTCAGGCTTCTCATACGCTGTCGCGGTGGTGAACGGATCGGGTGCCAACCAGCCGGAACAGTTCAACCCGAAGGATGTTCTGGGCCGTCTCGGATGGAGCCCGGTGGACAATCTTGCAATCGGTGTTTCCGGACATATCGGACAGTACCGGCCGATTCCCTCGTCCGACGCCCATGAGTCCCGGTTGCGTGCAGGGGTTGATGTGAGTTATCAGGGAGACCCTCTCTTTTTCCGGGGTGAATATATGGTTCGGGAGGACGGTCTGCCGGGTGGGAGAAGTCGAAACATGAAAGGCGCGTATCTGCTGGGCGGCTACAGATTCAGTGAAACCGTTGAAACCGTGGCCCGATATGAATTTTTCGATCCGGGTACCTCCTCTGATGACGATTCAGTAACAGGATTCCTGATGGGCGTTAACCTCTATGTGATCGGGAACACCCGGCTGTCTGTCAATTATGAGATTCGTGACGACCGGTTAAACCCGGACCTCGACAATGTGTTAACCCTGCAGATGCAGGTTGCGTTGTAGGGCGGACGCTATTCAATGTGTGTTTCGCTGTACGATGAATAACGTCAGCACAGTGTATTGACAAGCTCAACTACCATATCTGAACGGCCGGTTCTTCTTGTACGATCTCACCGGTCAATCCCTCCTCGAACGCCATGCCGGCGATCGGGTAGTCGTCGGTAAAGATAGCTCCGGTATATTCACCCCGGATGAGCATAGGAGGCATCCCGGTGTTGTCTTTCAGGGTGACTCCTTCGAGCGTAAACTCATAGACATCATCCACAATCAGGGCGCGGGAAGCGGAACTTATGGATACGTTTCGGAATGTCATATTCTTGGCCCGGGTGACCCTCGCCCCCGTTTCAGCGTTGACAACGGTAATGTCTTGCAGTGTGACGTTTTCCAGCCACTTTTCCGGCAGCCCCGTCAGTTCGATCGCAAGGGGGACCCCGTCGATCCGGATATTGCGGATATCAACATTCCGGATCAGCGGTGCCGGTCCGGTGGCCGTGGGGCCGGTATAGAAAGTATTCATGTTGATGCCGTGGTTATTGAGATCTTTCATTTCGATATCCCGGATATAGATATTCTCGATGATATTGCCCCGGCCGCGTTCGGTTTTGAAACGGATGCCCCGGTCGGTCCCCTCGAAATAGGCGTCGTGAACATAGATGTCCCGGATACCTCCGGAGGTCTCGCTCCCGAATACGATGCCGCCGCTGCCTGTGGGGATATCACGCGCTTCAAAATTGCGTACCACGATCCGTTCGGTGGGAATACCGATCTGCAGGCCGTCTTCGTTAAACCCCGACTTCAAGACCACGGCGTCGTCACCGGTATTGAACCGGTTGTATTCGACCAGTACATCGCTGGAGGAGTCGAGTACCACCCCGTCCCCGTTCGGGGCGTCAAGACTGTTGACCGTAATGTTTCGCACGATTGCATCACGGCTGTAGACCAGGTGAATATTCCACATGGGGCTATCGTTCAGTGTGATTCCTTCAATCAGAATATGTTTTGATTTCCAGAAGACCACGAAGTTGGGCCTCATCCCTTCCATTCCGGCTCCTTTACCGAATTGGCGCTGGGAGAGAGGTGACTTCGCGGCGATACCCCGGGGTGCTCCCCCGAGCCCGTCCGCCCAGCTCCACCAGTGGTCTCCGTGTCCCTCCAGGGACCCACTGCCCGTTATCGCCACGTTTTCGACTTCCTGAGCATAGATGAGGGGAGAGTAGTTATAGGCTTCGACTCCTTCGTGGCGTTGGGGGACCACCGGCAGGTAGTCCGACTTGTCGCTGCTGAAATGAACCTCCGCTCCGTCGGCGAGAAAAAGATGGATATTGCTTTTGAGATGGATCGGGCCGGTCAGCCATTCTCCTTCCGGTATCAACACAACTCCTCCACCGGCATCGTGTGCCGCTTCTATGGTTTGGTGGATCGGCCCGGTATTCTTAAACCCGGAGTCCTGATCCATCGGTATGGCACCGTAATCTCTGATATCGAATGTCGTGTCCGGAAAGACGGTCCGCTGAAGGTCAGCCATATCGAACGGGGCGTCTATCGGTATTATCTCTGCCGGAACCCCGGTGATTTGCGCTTCTGCAATTTCCAGGCTCAAAAAACAGGACAACAGGACACAACAACCAAACAACTGTTTCATTTTAAATCTCCGTTTACTTTCGGTTTCAAGGCCTCGTAGTTCCACCATGAGGTTCACTAGCCTGATGGCGGGTCGATCCGCGGTTCCTGTGACTCACTGCCCTGGCACATTTCATGCCGTCGATAGCAGCCGAAACGATCCCTCCGGCGTACCCCGCCCCCTCTCCACAGGGGTAGAGCCCCTTTATACGGATATGCTCCAGAGTGGTTCGGTCTCTCGGGATGGTAACCGGTGAGGAGGTTCTCGTCTCCGGCGCATGGATGACTGCATCCTCCGTCAGGTAGCCGCGCATCGCTTTCCCGATCTCTCTGAAGCCGTCCAGAAGGGTCTCATGAATCAACTCCGGCAGAACCGATCGGAGATCCACGGACGTGATGCCGGGAGCGTAGGATGTGTTGGGGAGGTCAGCCGATACGGCTCCTTTCAGAAAGTCGGTCAGGCGCTGAGCCGGCGCTGTCTGTCGCCCTCCTCCCGCTTCGCAGGCTTTCTGTTCAATCTTTCTCTGGTACTGCATGGCCGCCAGCGGCCCGAATGGGCCGAACTCCCGGAAATCGTCCGGCCGAAGTTCCACTACGATGCCCGAATTGGCGGTAGAGCGGGCCCGGCGTGACGAGGACCAGCCGTTGGTGACCACTTCTCCGGGCGATGTGGCACAGGGAGCAATGACGCCTCCAGGGCACATGCAGAAGGAGTAGACGCCCCGCCCTTTCACCTGCCGGCTGATATTATAGGGTGCAGGCGGCAGCCATTCACTTCGTACGTCGCAGTGATACTGGATCGAGTCGATCAGATTCTGGGGATGCTCTACCCGAACACCGATCGCCAGCGGTTTGAGTTCGATGTCAATTCCTTTGCGGTGAAGCAGTGTGAAGATGTCCCGTGCCGAATGTCCGGTCGAGAGAATGACACGGGACGCTTTGAAGGTGGCTCCTTCCGCTGTGGAAACCCCTTGTATCCGGTCTCCCGACACGAGCAGGTCGGTTACACGGGTATTGAAATGAATCTCCCCGCCGTGGCTGAGAATCCACTCCCGGATGGAGGCAATAATTGGCGGCAGTTTGTTAGTGCCGATATGCGGGTGTGCATCCACAAGAATATCACGGGTGGCTCCGAAGGCGACCAGCAGTTCGAGAATTCGCCTGACATCTCCCCTTTTTTTGGACCGGGTATAGAGTTTCCCGTCCGAATAGGTACCCGCTCCCCCCTCCCCGAAGCAGTAGTTGGAGTCTTCGTTGACGGTATGTTCGGTGTTGATCTTTTTCAGGTCAGAAATGCGTTTCCGTACATCCTTGCCGCGTTCCAGGATGACCGGTTTCAGGCCGGATTCGATGAGCTGTATCGCGGCAAAAAGACCGGCCGGCCCGGCCCCGATGATGATCACTTCCTGTGCGAGGCTTACATTGATTCCCTCCGGAGGTTGTACCGGCTCATCTCTGAACTCCTCCCGGAGCCAGATCCGGACCCGAAGCTGAATCACGACGTTTTTTTGGCGTGCATCGATGGAACGGCGCAGGATCTCCAGATGGCGGATCTCATGCAGCGGAATCTGTTCGGTGGATGCGACAAATGCTTTCAGAGAATCCTCCTCTCCGGCAACTTCCGGTGCGACCCGTATATTCAGCTCTTTTCTCATGCCTTTCTTGGAGCCTTTGTAAAACCAGGATTTTTGTTCAATATCTTCGTTATCAGGATTTTAAAAGCCTTCTTTTTTTACCTGGAAAGTAGGAAGAAGCGGGGAAAGGGGTGCGGATTCAGGGCCCGTCCAAACCTTCGAGGAGCTCCTTCAGCCGTTCCCAGGCGTCATCGCGTGCCTGCCGGTTTGTTTCGGATCCATCCGGGTCATCACCGCTTCTCATGAAACCGTGGCCGGCGCCGTCATAGATTACATAATCATAGAGATTCCCTGCTTCTTCCATGAGGGATTCCGACTCAGGAATGGTGGCATTGATGCGCTGGTCGTTCTCTCCATAAAACCCGTAGACAGGAGCTGAAATCCGGGCGATGGCATCCGCGTCCGTGGGGCCGTCTCCGTAAAAGACGAGTGCAGCTTCAATTTCATCGGAGTTGGTGGCGTAGCGGAATGTTTGAGACCCTCCCCAGCAGAAGCCTGCGACAACCACATTACCGGTCGATGCCGGGACGGACGCGATATAATCCCGGACTGCATGCAGATCCCTTGTAATCTGATCGGGGTCGAGCTGGTACAAGGCGTCCCTGGCGGCATCTTCGGACGGGAAGTCAGAGGTGCGTTCATGCTCCTGGTCAAACCCGGAGAGCAGGTCAGGAGCAATCGCCAGGTAACCGGCCTCGGCCACCTGATCGGCAAAACTGCGGGCCCAGTCGTTTAGCCCGCGATTCTCATGGATCACGATTACGGCCAGACTGTTTTCGGATCGTTCCGGATAGGCGACAAAACTGTGAACGGTCCGGCCGTTAACCTCGATTTCTACCCATTCGTGATGGCGGGGAGAGTTTTCGAGCTGGTCAAGGGCATACTGCTGGGCAAAGATGGCAGTCGTAGAAGCGAGTGAGAAGGCAAGAAGGAGGAGTAGATGTTTCATGGGACTGGGAATAGTGGTTTGCATCCGGGACCTGTGTGTTCCGGGGATAATGTGCGAATAACTGTGCAAGAAGCGTGGGAGTCTGTCGGACTTGGTTTGATCTGTTGTGTCATCCAGGGACAATCACCTAAACCCTGCTGACTTCTATTGTAAGGCTACTGTAAGGAAAATAAAAATAACAGGAAGAGACCTGTGAAAGTTTTACAGCTGTATTCAGGGTCTCATTTTGATATCTGTTGTTGATGGATTTTGGTTTGGAGTTTAACGCCGGGTAGTTTATCCTTAGTGTCATGTCAACCCTTTATAGGGGTTTTGGTGCTTCGAATTCCCCTTCTGGTATTGTAAATACAGGCACACTACAGCGGCAGTGCGCCATGACAGATGGGTTCATTCAATCTGATTTAAAGATCAATACTTTATGGTCTATCTACACAACTCTCTCTGGCCCGGTGTTGTCGGTAAGGGAGAAGGAGCTGACGAACCTGCGATTTCATTAGAACGGATGCTGGCTCTGACAGCCGATGCGGAGTTTGGAGATGCCCGTTTTGACGGAGTCGACATGAATGTGATGGAGCCTCACCTGGACATCAACGCATCCGAGGATGAAATCAGGAAATTTGCGGACCGGGTAGCCGGTATGGGCCTCTCGATCGGCTCCGTCGGGGCACCGGTCTGGCCCGATGCAGGAGGTGGCTCGGCAATGGGGGGTCGTGAGGAGAAAGAACGGTTTCTCACTTCCATTCGAAAGACCTGTGAGTATGCACAAGTGCTGAATGAACAGGGAGTACGCAGTTACGGAAGTATCCGGATCGACTCCGCGGACTCTCCGGAGCGGTGGGCTGAAGTTCCTGCCGGATATACCATACGGATTTCAGAGACC
>JBBDRW010000172.1:0-16520 GCA_040905265.1 Balneolaceae bacterium
CAGCGGCAGCATGCAGGATACGTTTCTGCTCTCTGTCCAGAATAAGCGGCTCCCCGCCCATCACCTGTACCACATCCGACAACTCTCTCGTCAATGCCGGATTTCCCTCAAGGGTGACCGTAATACCCTCGAATGCAGACCCGCTCGATTCATGTGAAAATGTCTGCAGGGGGTGCATGGAAGCTATTCTGGCACCTCTCTCCGCAACGTTTTCCAGGAGCCCGGAATGGTGGTTTCCGGAACAGTGAATCAGGTTTCTGTTGTTCCAGTCCACTCCTGAAACAGAGAGTGATTCAGCTACCCGGCCAATCTGGTCATCCTGCGTCGTGATAAAGACCCATCGGCCTGTCTCCTCTTCCGATGCCGGGAGCCCCTTTTTACAGAGAACCCCGGCCGATGCTGAAAACAGGTCTCGCTCCGGCTCCGATCGTGAAAATATCGAAAGCGGCTTGAAACCCGCGGCCTTCAAGCCGTCTATAAGAGAGCGTCCCAACCTTCCGGGACCAATCACTGTAAAAGTTTGGGCACCATATTTATTCATTAGTTATTTATCAATTTGTTTAGGTAAAATCGGGTGTCCATGCAACGGAAATCCAGTGTTGTTCCCGTCGGAAACTGCAGAGAGCAATTCGGCGGCCGTCATCGAGCCGGGCTGATACCCCGGAATCCTCATGATTCAAAATATGGACCCTTTTCATCGCAATTCTCAACCCACTGCCGCACCACTTCAGCGCCGCTTCCTTTAAAGTCCAAATCTGTACCGTATCAAGATCATTCAACTGTTTCACCTCCTCTGGATGCAGGATTCTGGACCGTAACTCATTGGAAACGTTCCTGTCTGATGCCTCCAGATCGATCCCCACCTCACGGACTTTCGAGAGGACCCCCCCAATGATCCGTTCTGCATGAGAAAGGTTCACAAAGAGTGGTTTTCCTTTCATATAGGCTACCGGTTTCTCCCCTTCGCGGCCCTCCAGACGAAAATCGCTGGTTCCGCTCTCCTCATTTGCCATCCGGCGCAAAAGAGAGCGTCCCGCCTGGCGCTCTTTAACACGGAAACTGAGAGCATTTTCTCCTGTATCAAACCGGGATGGAAACGGCATCAACCCGATCTGCAGATCTTTCGGCAAACATGGATAATCCCGGTATGTGATCCGGATATATGAATTTGTCAATTCTTGATGGTTCATTTCCGAGGTATTTTCTCTATTTTTCTGCCCTAAATTCAATTTTAATCATATAACTATCAATGAGCGATCACGATTCCCCGGTCAGCGAACAACAGGCGATCCGAAAAGAGAAACTGGAAGAACTCCGGAAGATAGGTATTAATCCATATCCCTACGAATATGAAGTGACTCACCACTCCGTGGAAATTCTGGAGAGCGAGCAGACACTACTCGTCACCGATGATGATACCGATTCGGCGGAACGGGTTTCGGTAGCCGGACGTGTCATGACCCGTCGGATCATGGGAAAAGCCTCTTTCTTTAATTTGCAGGACTCCAGGGGAACGATACAGATCTATATTCGAAGAGACGATGTCGGCACTGAGAACTACAACACGGTTTTCAAAAAACTGGTCGATATCGGAGACATTGTAGGAATCAAGGGTTTTGTCTTCAAAACCCGAACCGGTGAAACGACCATCCATGCCGAGAAGTTCCAGCTTCTGTCAAAAGCGATCCGCCCGATCCCGATCCCAAAAGAGGTCGAAAACGAGGATGGTGAAAAAGTTATTCACGATGCCTTTGCCGACAAGGAGCAGCGGTATCGGCAACGGTATATCGACCTGGTTGTCAATCCGGAGGTCCGCAATACATTCCGGAAACGAACAGAGATGGTCCAGTCGATGCGTAATTTCCTGAACAGCCACGAATATCTGGAGGTGGAGACACCGATCCTCCAGCCGGTGTACGGCGGCGCATCCGCCCGCCCATTTGTAACCCATCACAATGCGCTGGATATGGACCTTTATCTGCGTATTGCCAACGAACTCTATCTGAAACGGCTGATCGCAGGTGGTTTCGATGGAGTTTATGAATTCGCCAAGGATTTCCGAAACGAAGGCCTCTCCAGATTTCACAATCCGGAATTCACCCAGATGGAACTCTATGTCGCTTATAAAGATTATCGGTGGATGATGGAGTTCACCGAGAAGATGATTGAACAGATTGCAATTGATCTGCACGGAACGACAAAAGTAACTGTCGGAGAGCACACCATCGATTTCAAGACACCCTGGAGAAAAATCCCCATGCTGGAAGCGATCGAGAACGAAACAGGCCACAATCTGGAGGGTAAAAGCCGGGACGAGATCTTTGATATTGCAAAAGAGCTCCGTCTGGATGTGGACAAAACAATGGGAAAAGGAAAACTGATCGATGAGATTTTTGGTGAGTGCGTTGAAGCGACACTGATACAGCCTGTCTTTATTACCGACTACCCGATAGAGATGAGCCCGCTGGCAAAAAAACACAGAACCCGGGAGGGGCTGGTCGAACGGTTCGAACTGATCTGCAATGGGAAAGAGATCGCCAACTCCTTTTCCGAACTCAATGACCCGGAAGACCAGCGTGCACGGTTGACCCTGCAGGCCGAGTTGCGGGCAGACGGGGATGAGGAGGCAATGACCCTGGACGAAGACTTCCTTCGGGCACTGGAATACGGCATGCCGCCTGCGGCTGGTCTCGGAGTCGGGATTGACCGCCTGGCGATGATCATGACCAACACACAATCGATCCGGGATGTACTCTTCTTTCCCCAAATGAAACCGGAGTGATGAGAACCAGGAATGTAAATCCTGACATCCGACCCTTCTATTCCGTATTCTAAGTAAATGATAAAATTTGAATGGTTTCTGGCAAAACGGTATTTCGGAGGGCAGCGGAAGGAATCCCGGTTTCTCTCCTTTATCAAGATTATGGCCATCACCGGTGTCGCTGTCGGTGCCGCCGGCCTGCTCATCGCGCTCTCCATCGTACACGGATTCAAGTCGGTCATCCATGAAAAAGTGACAGGGTTTGCCCCCCACGTAACTGTCACTCCCTTCTCGGATGAATACCTCTTCCGGGCAGATACGCTCGTCACCTACATCAGCCGGTTTGAGGGTGTTCAGGCCGCGCAACCGGTAGTCAACAGCCAGGTTATGGTTCAGTCACGGTCAGACATCAGCGGTGCACTGCTCAAAGGGGTCCCTCCACAGGGAGATATTACCGATTTACAACAATACATAACTGCCGGTGAGTACAATCTTGGTATCAGTGACGAAGGGCTGCCAGGAATTCTGCTGGGTGAACGGTTGGCCAGAACGATCGGGGCAGAGATAGGAGGTCGTGTAACCGGGTACCGTGTGGAAGGTGTTCCCAGTCCGTTCAATCCACCTGAGCTACAGCAATTTATCCTGACCGGCACCTACCGTACCGGAATAGAAAGGCTGGATGACGGCTTTGGGTTTGTGGACATACAATACGCCCGTACTCTCGCGGGAATTGGAAGGCTGCAGGCAACAGGCCTCGATATCCGGACCCATACCGTATCGCAAATCGAACCGGTCTATGAAGAGATTATACTCACACTTCCTCATACATACTCTGTAGAATCGATCTATCAACGATACAGAAATATTTTTGCCTGGGTGGATCTTCAGGAGCAGACAATACCGTTCGTGATAAGCATGATGGTCATCATTGCGGCATTTAACCTGATCGGAACCATTTTGATGATGGTATTGGAACGGGTCCGGGATATAGGGATTCTCAAGACAATGGGAGCAAAAGAATCCTCCATTCTCAGAATCTTTATGCTGGAGGGTTTTTTTGTGGCTGGTGCAGGCCTCTCCATTGGTATCGGCATTGCACTGCTGTTTAACTGGCTGCAGTCGACCTGGCAGATCATTCCGCTTTCGGAAGAGAATTATTATATGAGTTATGCACCGGTTGAACCGCACGCGCTCGATTACGTCATCGTCATCATCGTGACACTGCTGCTATGTGCCATCGCTTCCTGGCTCCCGGCACGTGTTGCCGCAAACACCAATCCCGTAAAGGTTCTTGTCTTCGGAAATTAAGGGGACAGAGAACTATCTCCTGCCATCACTTCTGGCTGATAAAAATCAGAGCTGTAGATGTCTCTTCTGCCAGCATCAGCGAGATGCTGCCGAATACCCTCTCCTTCTGACCCGGCTTGCCAAGCCCCATAATGACCAGGTCATGCTCGGAAGCCTGCCGGAGAATCTCCCCTTTGAAATCGTCGCTGGCAACTACCCGAACCTCTGAAGAGCCAGGGGTAATCCGGCTGGCAAAACGGGACAACTTCGTACGGTTAGATTGAAGAGTCCACTCTGAAGTATTCTCCGGGAGAACCTGCAGAAACGTGATCTCTGGCTGGGATGCACGCCACAGACTGGCTGCAACGCGCGCGCGTAGCGGATCATGGCCACCAAAACCGGCCACCGGAATCAAAACCTTTTTCGTATCCGTGATTCTCCATCCGCTGTACGGCTGCCTGAAAACAACAACATCCGATTTTACCCGACGTACCAGTTTCTCCAGGTTCCGGTTGGTTTGGAAATCCGTAACATCACTCAACCCCAGCAACAAGCTTCGACAGTTGTGGACCTTGGCCACCCGTTCTATCTCATTCCATGGATGATCTGCAATGGTCGTCAGAGTATCCGGCCGTAAACCCGATTCAAAAGAAGCTTTCAAAGCCTGCCAGGTCACATCCCTGCTGCTGAGCAGACGTTTCTCCAGGTCCTCTTTTACACTGCTGGGCGTAACGATCGACAAGAGAAGGACTCTTCCTACTACAGGCGGCGCAAGAGCATTTGCCACAAATACCATCGATTCAGCATTTGCAGGGTTGGATATTGGGAGCAGAACCAGAGGACTCAAGCCTCTGAGCCGGACGAGCTCAGGGTCCAGTGCCTGTTCAGACGCTTCAATCACCTGAGCTTTTTTTACAAAAAACGAGATAAAAAGAATAGAACCGGCAAACAGCCAGAGCAGAGAAATGACCCCGGCTTCAGGTACCACAATCGCCTGAAATACCGCCAACCCGATACAGGCCGCCATACCGGCTAAAGGCAGGAAAGGAAACAGCGGCGCCCGGAACGTCTCACTCTCCTCATAACTCCGGTTCCTCATCAATATCATGATCAGATGTGCAAGCGCAAATGTAATCAAAAAAATAAGGCTTGATGCTGCCCCGGCAGCTGCGACATCGGGTACAATCAGGACCAGAAGCGCCACGATGCCGCAGGTTACATAGATTGACCTGACCGGAGTCCCATGCTTCTCGTCAACCGTCGAGAGGTGGTGAGAAAGTGTCCGGTCTCTCGCCATCTTGAGGGCAATTCTAGAGGCTGCAAAAAGATTCGCCCGAAGTGCGGAAAGCATGGAAAAGATACCGGCAACAAGCACCAGCCAGAATCCGAAGGCACCGAGATAGTTCTGGGCGGCAACCGCAAGTACGGTCTCCGGATTTTCGCGGCTCATCTCCGTAATCGATTCACCGGGTGGAACACCCACTGTCATCATCACAAAGAGCAACGGAATATAGACCACAAGGCCAACTGCCAGTGTCCCGATCATTGCTGCAGGTATAGTCTTTTCCGGGTTTTTAATCTCCCCTGCTGCCGAGGCGATCAGGTCAAACCCCTGAAGTGCAATAAATGTATACCCCATTGCAGCAACCAGTCCGGAAAATCCGTCTGAAAAAAATGGGTCCAGGCTTTCTGTAATATGTGAAAAAGGTGTCTGAACAAATACAGCCAGGCCGCCGGCAATCAGAATTGCAAACACAACAAGTTTGCCGATATTGATGAACGCCCCTCCCTCACCTGAACGCCGAATCAGGTTAATAGTAAAATATCCGACCGCTGCAAGCGCCAGAATGAGCGAAGCCAGCCGGGAATCGAACATACTGCTTGCTCCAGAGAGAGGTATCTGTTGAAGGGCAAAGACAGCAAAGGCTCCAAATCCGAGGGCATATAGCAGAGCAGCGACCAGCGACGCAAACCATACGATCCAACCCACGCCGAATGCAACCTGAAGTGAGAGAGCCTTTTTGGCGTACGTATAGGTTCCACCGGACTGTGGGTTTGCAGACGCCATCTCCGCAAAGCTGAGAGCCGTTACGAGAGCAATCAACCCATTGAATGTAAACGCCAGCAGGGCGGATGGGCCACTGACAGAGAAAGCAACCCCGGCCAATGCAAGGATTCCTCCTCCAACCATTGCCCCGACACCAATCCCTATCGCTCCAAAAAATCCTATCGTTCGAGGTACCGAAATGTTGTTCAGGTCAGACGACAATGGTGTATAAGTTTACATTCAGGTTTCTGTTCTTTTCGCCTCTCCAGGGAGGCTTTGAAAAAAGCTGTACATATAACAGCACACTGTTTTCATACAGGGTGAAAGTAAACAGTGTGGCCTGTACCAAAGGGAACCGGGAATCAGAAGGTACACCGGATATATAACATCTTTCAACTGCAAAACAATTCGATCGGCACAGAAACTTTTGAATGGTTCAGCCGTACTACGAAATAAAAACTTCCAGAAATCTCTTGATGGCTGCCTCCCGGACTTTAACACTGCATGACAAAGTACTTCTGAGTGACGGTGATGAGTACCGTCTTGTCACTCTGAGTGATATTCGGTTTTTCGAAACATGTGGAAACTATAGCGTTGCCTGGTTCAACGGCAGTAAACTGATCATCTACAAAACCCTCTCCTACCTTGACTCGCGCCTGTCGAAAGAGTACTTCTTCCGCGCCAACCGGCAATACATGGTGAACATCACCCATATCCAAAATGTTGAACTGATGGATAACTCTGTCTTCCGCCTGGAGATGAGCTGTGGACAACAGATAGACCTCTCCAGACGACGCTCCAAACAGTTCAAAACAGTGATGGCCTTGTAACGGATCGAGAGCCTGATATCAATTCCATACTCCTGATGATATCCTCAATAATAAAAAAAGGGTGAAGGCCAGCCGGCCCCCACCCTTTGTGGATATCAGGTAAACCTTGCTCAGGAGAAATGATTCTGAATCTCCCCCTTCGAATCAAAATATTCGATCTTCACATCCTCCCCGCGCTTCAGTATCACTTTATACCGCATTGTCTTCTTATCGAAATTTTCAACCGTCAACTCATTACCAATAATCTGCCATGAGCCAAACTCTCCGGTAACCAGTTGTGTTGTGATCGATCTGGGAAGAGCGATATTTCGCTGAACAACTGTAGATTGGATCAGATCACCTTCCCCGTTATATACAGCTTCCATCCTGATCTTATCCGTTGACCCATTCACCTGGATCCTGTCCATTCGATTAGACGTAAGGCGAATGTCATTCAGGTTTCTGATATTCAAAGGAGCCTCTTTCATCAGGCATTGCAACGTTTTGAAACAGTCGAACTTCTCCTCCGAGATTGCTATACCCCGGCGTGGATCTTCGCTTTCCGAAACTGATTCTATAAGCTGAAATGAATACGAAGTAGTTTGTACAAGTGCCAATAAAGATATAATAAGAAGTATTTTTTTCATAATATTCGTATTTGATATTAGGATCATTGTTTTATGTAACTACGAATGAATCAGGCGGGTGGTTTCAGGCGGGGCTGTACTATTATCCAGACGGAATTATTTCTCTGTTAACGGTTACAATCCGGTGACCAACGGCAAGCCTAAAGCGGATGAAAGGAAACGTTATTACAGGAAAACCATTTATACAGGTAGTGTCATGACACTGTGATGCGCTACCTGTACACGACAGAACGCCAAATTCAACTTTATAAATCGGATTGATATGACAAAAATGATGAAATATGGAATCATCGGTTTACTTCTCCTGATAGGCACAGGGTTCCTGATTCTGACCCTCACAATTGATTCAATAGTAAAGTCGAACATTGAAACTATCGGTACGGAGATGGCCGGTACACCGGTCACGGTCGATGCAGTCTCAATCTCCCCGTTTTCAGGCAGTGGGACTATCTCGGGGTTTCGGATTGCAAATCCTGACGGATATCAAACTGACTATGCACTTCAGGTGGACGATTTTCAGATTGAACTCGATATATTCACACTCTGGTCGGATGTCATTACCATCCACGAGATACGAATCAACAATCCTGTTCTCTATGTAGAGCAGCAACTCCCCGGAAACAACCTCAGGACACTGATGAACCATTTCAACGACGTTGCCGGATCGGAACCGGGGTCCTTTGGCGAGATTCAGATCGACTATTTTCTTCTGCAGGGTGGCTCCGTCGATCTGTATACTGAAATCGGTGGAGAGAGATCCGCCCGTGTAGAGATGTCCGAGATTGAAATCAGGGACCTTGGCCGCGGAGGTGGTGAACAGTATGCGGAAGAGGTAATCAATGAGATCGCTGAACGTGTTGTTCAACAGGCACTTCAGGCGGCCACAAGAAGCGGAGCAGAACAGATCCGGGATGCCATTGAAGGGTTGTTTGAGTAAGACCTGCAGAAAGAAATTGGTTGCCGGAATTTCGGTAGCGTAGCACATTTCGATCCGTTAGATTGTTCTCTGAACAGATATCCGGAAATGCTGGTACGTGAATGAACAGAGGTCGCAAGATGGAACTTTTTGATACAGAGGTGATGGCAAAAGCTTTTATGACAAAGGACTCCTCTTTTGACGGCCTCTTCTACATCGGAGTGAAAACGACCGGTATCTTCTGCAGTCCCTCTTGCAGTGCCAAAAAAGCAAAGAGAGAGAACCTTCACTTTTTCCGGTCCACAGCTGAGGCTCTCGTTGCCGGATATCGTCCCTGCAAAATCTGTAAACCGATTCAAAAACCGGGGAGTACACCGAAAGCGATCAAACAGTTAATCGAAAAGGTAACCCGAAACCCGTCTATAAAGCTGGGAGAGACGGAACTGAAACAAGCCGGGAGTGACCCGGACACGGTTCGACGATGGTTTAAGAGACACCACGGAATCACCTTTCATGAATGGCACCGGGCACTCCGAATCAATACGGCGTTCAAAAAGATGGAGAACGGAGCTTCGGTAACCGATTCAGCCTATGACGCCGGATATGACTCTCTGAGCGGATTTAACGATTCATTCCGGTCGATCTTCGGCAGATCACCTTCGGAAAGCAGAGGCAGGAGAGTCATTGACCTGCACCGGTTTGACACCCCATTGGGCCCCATGATCGCCTGCGCAAGCGGCATGAAGCTCTGCATGCTGGAGTTCAGTGACCAGGCGATTCAGGAGAGTGAGCTCAAGGATTGGGCCAACGAGATGGATGCCACGGTCATGGCCGGAAAGAATGATCTTTTCGGGCAACTTGAAACAGAGCTGGAGGAGTATTTTAAGGGTTCCCGAAAAGCCTTCACCATTCCCCTTCATACGCCGGGCACTCCCTTTCAGATGGCTGTCTGGAGACAGCTTCAATCCATCCCCTACGGTGCTACCTGTTCATACAAAGAACAGGCGGAAGCCATCGGGAAACCGAAAGCGGTACGGGCTGTCGCCAATGCAAACGGCATGAACCGGATCACAATCATAATTCCGTGCCACAGAGTCATCGGTTCCGACGGCACCCTGACCGGCTACGGAGCAGGAATCTGGAGAAAAAAATACCTGCTGGACCTGGAGAAAAAGTACAGAGGGAATGGTTAGAATAAGGAGGCACCCCGGGCGGCTTATGGTAGAATACAGATAAAAAGAAGCAGTTCTTAATCAAAGAGAACTATTCCCTATCACCTTTTCCACCGGCGTATGCTCCAGACCGAACGCTTCGGCTACATATTTGTAGACAACCTTTCCCTGGCTGATATTGAGCCCTTTCATGAGCTCTTCATTCTCTGTCAACGCACGCTTCCAACCCTTCCCGGCAAGTTCCAGGGCATAAGGCAGGGTCGCGTTGGTCAGGCCAAGTGTTGACGTATGGGGAACAGCTCCAGGCATGTTCGCCACACAGTAGTGGACAATCCCGTCAACCAGATAGACCGGGTCATTGTGTGTCGTTGGCCTGGACGTCTCAAAACAGCCACCCTGATCAATGGCGACATCCACAAGAACAGCTCCGGGTTTCATATCGGAAAGCATGTTTCGTGTAATAAGATGCGGAGCCTTTGCCCCCGGTTTCAGGACGGCCCCTATAACCAGATCCGCCTGGGGCAGAAGATTGCGAATGTTGGTCTCGTTAGAGTAAAGTGTACGAACATTGCGAGGCATCACTTCATCCAGGTGCCGGAGGCGCGGCAGGCTGATATCGAGAATCACTGTTTCCGCTCCCATACCTGCAGCAATACGGGCTGCATGAACGCCGACGATACCTCCGCCGAGAACCATCACATTTGCAGGAGAAACTCCCGGTATTCCACCCATCAGAACGCCACGGCCACCGAACGGTTTCTCCAGATACTTGGCCCCCTCCTGCGGCGCCATACGGCCGGCCACTTCACTCATCGGAATCAGCAGCGGCAGAGATCCATCCGCCTTTTCAACCGTTTCATAAGCGATGGCAACAGCACCGGAGTCGATAACCGCCTGTGTAAGTTCCCGGCTCGCTGCAAAATGAAAGTAGGTGAAGATCACCTGCCCCGGCCGAATCCGGGAGTACTCCTCCGGAACCGGTTCTTTTACCTTCAGAATCAGTTCAGATCGCTTCCAGATCTCTTCAGCACTCTCCAGTACAGTCGCACCGCTTTCACGATACGCTTCATCACTGAAACTGCTCCCGCTCCCGGCTCCTTTCTCAACCAGAACCTCATGGCCGCTCCTGACGAACTGACGAACACCTCCCGGCAGCAGCGATACCCTGTTTTCATGTGTCTTGATCTCTTTTGGGATACCAATGATCATAATAGACCTCGTTCTTACCTCGTTATCGAATTCGATTCAGGAGCCTTTGAAATACCTGTTCATTTGCCCAAACTCAGTCGAATATTCATCAAAACTACTGCGGCGGCTCCATAAGCCCGGCAAACTCCTTCTGGCCAGACGTTCTGTCTCCAGTCAAAAGTACGCTATTTACTGTCAACATTCAGTTTCGGGTCACTGTTCCGCGAATTCCCGGACGTTGCAAATCTGAATCATTCCACACTATATTGCCCACTATGATATCAAAAGAAATCCTGAAAAAAGTTCGAAGCCTGGAGATACAGACCAAAGGCCTGGTCAACAACGTATTCGGGGGCGAATACCAGTCCGCCTTTAAAGGACGTGGCATGGAGTTCAGTGAAGTACGTGCCTATACCTATGGCGACGACGTCCGGCAGATCGACTGGAATGTCACGGCTCGAAACGATGAACCATTCATCAAAGTTTTTGAAGAGGAGCGTGAACAGATCCTGATGCTCTGTGTCGACATCTCCCCCAGCGGTTTCTTTGGAACACTCTCCCAGACAAAAATGGAATTGGCCATTGAAATCTGTGCAGTCCTTGCCTTCAGTGCAATCAAGAATGGAGACAAAGTCGGGCTGGTCCTGTTCAGCGACCAGATAGAAAAAGTTGTTCCCCCTAAAAAAGGGCGAACCCATGTACTCCGGCTGATCCGTGAGCTTTATACGGCGGAACCCGGCGGCCGGAAGACTGACATCTCGGGGGCACTCAGTTACGTAAACCGGTTGCTTGACCGGCGTGCGATTCTCGTATTCGCATCCGACTTTCAGGATTCCAGCTACGATAAACAGTTAAAAATTACAAGCCGAAAGCATGATCTGGTAAGCATCATCATCAATGATGAACATGAGTTTGAATTGCCGGATCTGGGAGTTATCCCATTTCACGATGCTGAGACGGGTGATGAGGTCCTGGTTGACACCTCAAGTGAACGGGTAAGAAAGGCGTACAAAGCCAAAAAACTGAAACAGAAAGATGAGCTAAAAGACCGTTTCCTGCGGTCGAAAATCGATGCAATTGAAGTTTATACCAACCGTTCGTACGTTCGCCCGCTCATTAATTTCTTCCACCGCCGGACACATCGATACTGATGGTCGCAAACGGTTCCTGAACAGATCGCCTCTCCAGTTTTTGATCCATCAACAGACGTTCCCGGTTAAATTCCGGAAGGTACTGCTTATCAAGCCCTTCCGAAGCGGGCAGTTCCACCGTACGTGAATTGACCGGCGAATCGTTTACATAGAGCCGGTAACAGAGGTGTGGGCCGGTAGCCAGTCCGGTCTGACCCACATATCCGATTACCTGGCCCTGACGGACGGTAGCACCTGGCCGGATGCCCGATGCAAATCTGCTCATATGGAGATAAGCGGTCTTGTAGACGCTGTTGTGGCGAACCTGAACGATATTTCCGTTCCCACCGCGATACTGCGCTTCCGTGACCACCCCGTCCCCGACCGAGATGATTGGCGTGCCGGTTGGTGCCGCGTAATCCACACCATAGTGAGGCCGGTTTACCTGAAGAATCGGGTGAAACCGGTTATGGGTAAATCGGGAACTGACCCTCTGGTCATACTCGAAAGGAGCCTGCAGCAGCGCTTTCTCCAGACTATTCCCCTCTTCATCATAATATCCATCCCGTTCTCCATGCTCGAAATAGTAGGCACGAAAATCAGTGTTACGGTGGTGAAATTTGGCGGCATGAACCTCTCCAACTCCATAAAACCTGTCCTCCACATAGTATTCATCATACACGGCTGTAAAGTGATCTCCCTCCTGGATAGCAAAAAAGTTCACCTGCCATGCAAAGATCCTGGCCAGTTTCGATCCGAGAAGTGTAGATACGCCATCTTCCAGAAGAGTTTCATAGAGTGAACGATCAATTGTACCCGATACAACCCGTTCACGGACTTCCAGTTCTCTTCTTTCACGCCAGACAGTAACAGAGTCCACTCCATTCTCCCACCTCATAACGACATACTCCAGTGCATTCAGATGCCAGACGATACCGACAGCTTTGTCATTTCTCTTGTAGAGAGTGTAGTCCTGCCCCGGGAGCAACCGGCTTACATTAACATGTTCCGAGGCGGTACGTTGAATGTAATCGATCTCAAGAGGAGATACATTATGCCTCCGCAGAATAATATAGAGACTCTCGTTTCTGCGAACGTTTGTGTCGACCGTTTCATAGCGGCCTATCAGAAACCCGAACCGGTCTGCTGCCGGTTTCGGAATCGACTCATGCAAGTCGGTGACCGACACTGGTTGAAACGAGATCTCTTCATCGTGAGGGCCTGAGCGGTCACAAGAGATAAAAAGAACGAGAGGCAGGCATAGTGCCAGAGCCCGCAATTGAGAGTATTTCATAGCGGATAAAACGTACTACAGATGATATTTTTAGCGTAAAATGAGAGTATCTGGCTATATACTATGGTAATATAGAAATCATCGTCCTAAACCGACAGACCGGAGTATGATAATAATTCTGGAAACTAAGTACAATATAATTATATATCTACAACTAAGATACGAGATGACGTGACTGTAAAATGAAATCAGGAAGAAACAATCTGAGGATGAAGCTGTCCGCCGGCTGAGCTGTTCAGACCGGCATCTACGATGAAAAAGAGCCTGCGGTATGGTTGATACGACACGAGTGATTGAGCAAAAAACAGGTATCTCAAAGACTTCGGAGTATTAAAACAATATTCTTATCATTGTCTCGGTTAACAAGCCGGACCGTTAAACTTCATCATGCACGCACCCATCAGATACTTCCTTACCCCGATTCTGCTTCTGATCTTTTCGGCCAGTGGCTACTGCCAACAGGTTCATACCTATATCGACCGAGATTCCATCCGGGCCGGAGAGGTTTTGCAGTACACGATCGTACTGGACCGGGACAGCGAATTCAGACAGATTCTATTTCCCGACCGCCCGGAGATAGAGACGGATACACTGCAATTTCATACCAGAGAAAGGCATCAGGTTACCGCATACAGAGACAGCCTGGTCTACCGACTCCAGTTTTTCGGAACTGAAGATTACCAGATACCCCGCTATCCGATCCATCTGATCAGCCAGGACTCAGACACTACAACACTCTACACAAACTCGGTGCCCCTCTCGTTTTCATCCGTGTTAGCCGGAGAAGAAGAATTTCGTCCCATGAAACCGATCTTTGAATTTGCCGCCCTGCTCTGGCCCTGGCTATTGGCGCTGGTCATTCTGGCACTGATCGCATGGTATCTCTACAACCGGTACAGAAAACGGGAACCGGCTCCTCCGCAACCTGTCAGAAAAGCGCCTCTACCCTTTTCAAACCCATTTGATCGGCTGGAAACCTCACTCCAGGCGTTGCACGGCAACAAGTCCCCCCTTGCAATGAAGCAGTTTAAAGAGTTTTATGTGGATCTGGGAGACGCGATTCGACAATATTTTGAGGATGTTTATGAGATTGACGCCCTGGAGATGACATCACGGGAAATCCTGACCGCATTGCAACACTACCCGGCTGACAAACAGGTTATAGAGATAACACGAAAAGTCTTGTCTGAAGCAGATATGGTGAAATTTGCCAAATTCGAACCCACCACCGAACAGGCTCGCAAATCGCTGGAGATCGCACTCGAGTTTCTGGAAACGGTTCGGTCGGTTGATTCCGCGAGAGTCGACCTGTTAAAAGAGCGGCATGAGGAGAGAGAACAGATCAACCGTCAAAACGAAGTAAACGTGGAGGGTAGACAATGAGTTGGGAAAACCCTGAATTTTTTTGGCTTCTGGCACTGTTACCGCTTCTGATCGGTGCAACAGTCTGGAGACAACTGCGAAAAAAGAGGCCAAGTCTCACCTTCTCTGCAACCGCGGATCTCGCCGGCCTGCCCAAAACCTGGCGGGTTTGGGGTATTTGGGCTCCTCACCTGATGTACTGGGCTGCATTTACTCTGGTTGTCGTCTCCCTTGCAAGGCCTCAGGATGAGAATACGACCGTTGAACACCATGCAGAAGGGATCGACATCGTCCTCTCTATCGACGTCTCCTCATCCATGCTGGCGGAAGACTTTGACCCGAACCGAATGATCGCCGCAAAGGAACTTGCAGCAGAATTTATCGGAGACAGACAGCATGACCGAATCGGACTCAATGTATTTGCAAGACAGAGCTTTACCGTCTGCCCGCCTACGGTTGACCACCGCCTTCTGCTGGAACTGCTCGACGATATCGATATCGGCATGGTACAGGATGGAACAGCGATCGGCCTCGGAATTGCCACCGCTATTAACCGCCTGAAAGACAGCGACGCAGAGAGCCGGGTCGTAATCCTGCTCACGGACGGGTTGAACAATGCAGGCGAAATCGATCCGGTGACCGCCGGAGAACTGGCCGCTACACACGGTATCCGGATCTATACACTCGGCATCGGAACACGCGGAACAGCTCCCTACCCGATCCATGACCCGGTATTTGGCACACGATATCAGAATGTTGAAGTAAACATAGACGACGATATGCTCACCCACATTGCAGAACTGACCGGCGGGCTCTATTTTCGGGCTACAGATACCCAGTCCCTGCAAGAGATCTACAGCCGGATCGATGAACTGGAGCGGACAGAGATCGAAGAGATCATCTACACAGATTACGAAGACCTCTATCCCCGTTTTCTCTTGCCTGGAATCCTCATAGCTTTTCTTGCTCTGGCTACCGACCGGTTCCTGTTGCGGTCACCCCTGCTGTAAACGAGTAGGCAGCAGCAGACAAATACCCGCATATTAATCTCGTCTGAAAAACATTCATTCCTCAATTCTTCTTATCTTTATTGTTTTGGATGAATTCGAATCCCCGATATGATTGATAAAATCAGGAATGCGTTCTTCGAAGCCCTGCCGCAAGAGAAGATCAGGACCCTGCTCGCACAACAGCAAACCATCACTCTTGAGCAGTTTACCGGTTCCTCGCTGAGCCTCCTCCTCTCCGAAGCGGCAACTGTAAACTCCCGCCTTCTGGTGGTTACACCGGATATAGAGTCTGCCACCTCCTACGCTTCCGACCTGCAGGTACTTCAAGGTGATGATCCGTTGCTCATCTTTCCGCCTACCCGCAGGAGGCCGTATGACGACCAGAAAATACCCGACCTTTCCACCTCCGTACAACGGTCAGATGTTCTTGAAAAGCTCAAAAGCGAAACAAGTTCAATCGTGATTACATCGGCCGACGCCATCTGTGAGAAACTGATCTCTTCTGAAGAGTTTCAGGCTCACTCTTTTCTGATTCAATCCGGAGACCATCTCTCACCTGCTGATTTGAGTGAGAGGCTGGCCGATCAGGGGTACCGGCCTGTACGTTTTGTCGATGAACCGGGAGAGTACGCCATCCGGGGCGGAATTTTTGACATCTACCCATTTTCAAGTGAATATCCCGTTCGACTCGAGTTTTTCGGAGACGAGATCGAATCTCTCCGGGAATTCGATACTGACTCACAACGGTCCATCTCATTTTTGAACGAGATACGCCTTGTACCGGATGCCGCTGCCGCCTCCAGTTCTGAAAAACAGAGCCTCTTTGACTATCTGCCAGACGATACACTGGTTCTGCTACATTTAGCCTACCTCATGAGAACTGAAATTTCCCTGTAT
>JBBDRW010000173.1:0-16032 GCA_040905265.1 Balneolaceae bacterium
CATCGTTCTAGGCTCACACAACGATCTGTTTATCACTCAATATGTCAAGGAACTTACTGAACCCTTTCGGCTAAAAAACAAGCAATAACAGCAACCTGTCTTAATGATTATGAATTTCTGAATCCTTCATTGAGATCCCGGACTAATCCGTAGAAATTCGTTCAGCGAAAAGGATTACAAAGATAGGGCATCCCCACTATTCAAGTCAACCATTTTTCTTACTTTTTTCTCCCCCTTCTCCCGGCTTGCCAAAGTAATTCCAATCAATGGTTTACCGAAGTCAATTGGAACAGACTCCTGAGTATGCACGTACTTTTTTTAGAAACCAGAGAACATTCTCGTGTCTAAGCCTCCGATCAACCCCGAAAAATGGGAACTCCGTAACAGATCAGGATTCAGCCGGGAATGATCAGGTCTGACAAATCTATTCAGCTTCGGCTTCTTCCTCTTTGCCGGTAAAGGCATCAAATACCATCAGCAAATCTCTGGCAACCTCTTCACTTGTCCGGCCTTCAATCCGATGACGGGGAATCATTGCCTTAATCTCGCCATCCACAAAAAAAGCAAACGCAGGTGAAGATGGGGGGTACTCAGTGAAATAACTTCTGGCACGTTCCGTCGCCTCACGGTCCTGGCCGGCAAATACAGTTACCAGGTAGTCCGGTTTATGAGGCGTTTGATCGAGTGCAATCTTTAATCCTGGCCGGGCATTTCCCGCTGCACATCCACATACGGAGTTGATTGCCATCAACATGCTGCCGGCAGCATACTCCTTCATCACTCTGTCGACATCCTCGGGAGCCTTTAATTCTTCAACTCCAAGGTCTGTCAGCTCTTTTCTCATCCAGGTTGTGTCCGGGCCTACTCCAAATCCAAATTGCATAATATTCTGACCACGTTAATTGTTAATAATTTTCGCACGTAATATACGGAATTTTATCGCATGGTTACCAATTTCCAGCAACCAGATAGATCTTCAGGTTTCATTCGATCCTGAAAAACCGTTATTTACGAAGTCTCATATTTAAAGAAACTGTTATGACTGAAAAACATTGTATTCTACTTTCTTTTTTACTGTTTGGATTGCTCCTGGCTTCCTGTGGAAATGTCTCAACGTTAACTCCGCACCATGCAGAGTCCCCGGAGACAACTGTCGACGGAAACCTGAATGATTGGCCTACAGCTGATACACAAATATTTAGCAGTGAAGCATTTCGTTTCTACGCAAAACGGGATTCTGAAAACCTCTATATTTTTGTCGATTTCCTGAGCCCCTATTACAATGAGGTGGTCAACAAATCAGGCTTCATACTTTATATGAGCCAGGAGGATCAGAACAGAAAAAGAAAAGGGCTCGGATTCCCCTCAGGATCTTTTCATCAGCTTCGGGAACAGCCCGGCAGATACGAAGAACTGACAACCAATCTCGAATGGCTGAACAACCCGCAGAATCACGATGTTCTGGATGGACTTGAAACAGAAAATTTTGAACGCATTATGATCATCGAACGATATGAGAGCGGGAGTCCTCAATATGGTTTTGTCTCCCGCTCTCAGGTTGAGGCGATTGGAGTCGAATTGGAAGCTTCTACAGATCGCCGATATTACGGAATGGAGTATAAAATTCCGCTGAACAATGCAGCGCCATTTGAGTTACTGCCCGGGGAAACCTATTGGTTGGGGTTTGCAATAGAACCACCGGAATTCCGATTTCGTGACGACA
Organism: Balneolaceae bacterium; assembly: GCA_040905265.1. Classification (GTDB taxonomy): domain Bacteria; phylum Bacteroidota; class Rhodothermia; order Balneolales; family Balneolaceae; genus JBBDRW01. Next base: position 1,724 of record JBBDRW010000173.1, read on the forward strand.
CTAATACAACCACTTCACCGGACAGGTATGGTGGTGGCATGTATGGCCGCCAGCGATCCCGAAGTTCGGATCAAACGGAGATGAACCAGGCCATGAGAAGACAGTTTGGCCAGTATGAAGAGTGGTTCAAAGTTCGAATTCCTGAAGAATAAAAAAAGCGTTGCTTCTGATCAGCAACGCCTTTTTATGTTCTGAGATCAAATCAGAGCCTTTTCAGGATCTGGCCTTTTCATAATTCTTCGAAACCTCTGCCCAATTGACAAGATTCCAAAACGACTCGATATAGTCGGGCCGCCGATTCTGGTAATTCAGATAATAGGCGTGTTCCCAGACATCAAGTCCGAGAATCGGAGTCAGGCCATTCATATACGGACTATCCTGATTCGGTGTAGATATAACCTTCAGCCCGCCACTGGAATCAACGCATAGCCAACCCCAACCGGAACCGAATTGTGAAGCGGCAGTTGAAGAGAATTTTTCTTTAAACTGCTCAAACCCTCCAAATGTATCATTAATAGCATTTCCGAGATCTCCAGAAGGTGTCCCACCGCCTTTTGGTGAGAGAATTGTCCAAAAGAGATTATGATTGGCAAATCCACCGCCGCTATTTATAACTGCCTGCCTTTTCTCTTCAGGCAACTCATTAACTTTTCGCAATACCTCTTCAATAGGAAGCTTTGCAAAAGAGTGGCCTTCCAGTGCAGCATTCAATTTGTTGGTATACCCCTGATGATGCTTGGTATGATGAATTTTCATCGTTTTCTCATCTATATGAGGCTCAAGAGCATCATACGCATAGGGTAAATCCGGAAGTTTGTAAGACATTATTATCTGGTTTTTAGATTTACATTTAATTGTACAAGTTTCGCTATTCTAACACATTACAAGGAGCCTGTGAAAAACCTGTTCTTTTGCCCAATCTCTACGTTATCAGAAAATTGAAATCCTCACATATGTCCAATATGCTGCGGTTCCAATTTTCTTCTGGCCTCGAGCTTGAACAAAACTCCAGGTTTGTCACAGGCTCCTACAAGGCAATGCATTAGAACCTGCTTGTATCTCAGTAAGATAATCAAACTCTGCAAAGGAATCGTTCCTTGATTCGAAAATCAGAAGTGGCAGATGTAAATGTTCTGCAAACTGACGATATACACTTCATATCATAGTCTATTTTCCGTTATCTTGCAGACAGGTATTCATCATCGAAACCATTCAATACAGTTTGGCCGGGCTTACTGATCTAAAACCTTCTCAGGTGATTGTAAACGTTTCTCCTGACAGATCAGATGAAAGCCTCGAACCGGGTAACACAATACGCCCCCCACACTGGCAAATTTTCGATTGTAACTCCTGAACGGTACCTTCTTTAGCCGGTATCCGGCAACAATATCTCAACTGTTTGTTTCTGTAATCTGATAAACTATGTCTTACGAATACGATCTCATCATCATTGGCAGCGGGCCAGCCGGTTTTTCATGCGCCATTCAGAGTTCCAAATTTGATAAAAAAGTACTGGTCGTTGAAGCTGAAAGAAGCCATCTGGGCGGCTCATGGATCAATACAGGAACCGTACCCAGTAAAGCTTTTCGGGAAGCAGCTCTTACAATTCACCGGTATCAAACACAATTTGGATATAAACGAGACCAACACCCGTTTGAGAAATTCAAAATGGAGGAGCTGCTTCAGTATAAACAGTCGATCCTGGAATCCAAAAACAGACAGATCCGGGAAGACTTTACCAAAAACAATATTGAAACTACGAGAGGGTTTGGTAAAATACTGGATGAACACACCGTTCAGATCACCGATGACCAGGGAAATAGCAGTACTCACACGTCAAAATTCATTCTGGTTTCAACCGGCAGCAGCCCCAGTAAACCTGGGCTTGAGATCAAGGATGGGGCTGAGATTCTCAACTTTGAATCGATCCTGGAACTGACACATATTCCCCGAAGGCTTGTGATTATCGGAGGCGGTGTGAACGCTCTTGAATATGCAACGATGTTCTGTGTTCTGGGAACCAGGGTGACGATCCTGAATGACCGAGAGGATTATATCCCATTTCTGGATCTGGAGATCAAGAAGCAGTTGCGATCGATTCTGGCTGACCATAACATTATGGTGCATAACAGTGTTACACTTGAAAAGGTAGAAAAAAATGATCTGAGAACTTGTACAGAGGTCTATTTCCGAACAAAAGAGGAGAACCGGCTGCAAGTTGTAGAGACTGAGCATGTACTCTATTTCGGAGGATATCAACCGAATACGGATAACCTGGGGCTGGAAAAGCTGAGTATTACCACCGATAAGGAAAATTTTATCGAAGTGGATAAACAGTTTAAAACCAAAATCCCGAACATTTATGCAGCAGGTGATGTAATCGGGCTACCGGCAATGGCCTCCGTCTCTTTCGTACAGGGACGTCTGGCTGCTTGTGATATGTTTGACATGCCGTCCCATGAGGTACCGGCCGACATCCCGTTCGGCATTTACACTATTCCCGAAATTGCCAGTATCGGGCTGACGGAACAGGATGCAGAAAATATGAAGATAGAGGCTCTGGTTGGAAGGGCTTATTTCAATGAAATAACCCAGGCAAATATCAGCCATCAAAACGAAGGAATGCTGAAACTGGTCTTCTCTGCGAAAGATCTCAAACTACTCGGTGTACATATTATCGGGATGAGTGCCACTGACCTGATCCATCTCGGGCAGAGTGTAATGGCCTGTGGTGGCAACATCAGATATTTTATACAGCACGTCCTCAATTATCCATCATTTACTGAAGCATACCGTATTGCTGCATTTAACGGGATTAACCGAATCCACAAATCCGGGCATAAATCCAAAGCAATCCTCGATAAGGATACATAGTGTCGTATCAGATATAGTAAATCGCCATACGCAACCCTTCACTGTCAACCAAAGGGGGATCCGGCAGGGACCTGATTCTGGTTTGGATCGATGCTTTGGCACCATAAGCCAGTGCCATTGCACCCAGGATCTCCTCTTCGCCAACTTCATTTCGTCGAAACTCCTCCTTAATCTCCCTGAAGAAATCCGCGGCTATTTCCTCTTCAGACGTCACAAGCTCCAAACGGTGGCGAAGGCCTTTACGAGTCAGTTTGCTCTGATAGATAACTCCACCATTTAAACGGGTAAAAAGAAGTTCCGGGTGACTCTCGTAGACCTTTTCCGCAACCTCTTCACTCTCCCTAAGGAGCCGGTCCACAATCTTGATCTTTGGAGTCAACTTCCAGGATTGCAGGGACAGCTCCTGATCTGTATTCTCAAGACTCTGCATACTCGCTTCAACATATGAGGGTGCATGCAATACTGATCGGACCGGTGCATGTATGATATGATCTTTAGCAATCTCTCCCAGCTCCTTTTTCAACAAATCTTCGCACGTTCTTGAGTAGGAGTCGTCACATAATCCAATTGGGATATGGATAAACAGCCGACCTGTTAGTTCAAACAGCTCCGACAATTCATTCTCACCTCTCAATACCTTGTAGTGCTGAAGGCCTTCGTCAAAGGTAACAGAGATCCAACCCGCCTGACACGGCACCACTCCGGCGGTTTTCATCGTATTCCCGGTCTCGCCCATAGTTTTATCTATACTTTTGGTAGCTTCACCCGGATATGAAGTTCTTCCAGCTGCCTGGGATCCACTTCGTCCGGACAGTTATCCATCATGCTCTGTGCCTTCTGGTTCTTCGGGAATGCAATGACATCCCGCAGGCTTCCAGCCCCGGTCATCAACATGATAATCCGGTCAAGCCCGAATGCGATCCCGCCATGTGGTGGAGCGCCATATTTAAAAGCATCCAGTAGAAATCCGAACTTCTCTTCGGCCTCCTCTTCATCAATGCCGAGAACCTTGAACATCTCTTTCTGTAGTCCCTGTTCATGAATCCGGATGGAGCCACCACCGATTTCATTGCCATTCAAGACAAGGTCATACGCTCTTGCCTTCACAGATGCAGGGTCGCTCAAGAGCTTCTCTCTATCATCCATACGTGGTGCAGTAAACGGGTGATGCAGAGCATGATACCGATGTGTCTCTTCATCCCATTCAACCAGTGGAAAGTCTGTCACCCAAAGAAAGTTGGTTTTATCCCTGTCGATCAGATCATGTTCACGGGCCATCATCAGACGTAATGTCCCCATCTGCCGGAAGACATCCGGAGTTGAACCGGCAAGAATGAGAACCAGATCGCCATCTTCAGCACCGGACTGATCCACCATTTTTTCCACTGTCTTGTCAGTGAGGAACTTGCCTACACTGCAATTGACTGTACCGTTATCGAGCTTGATATAGATCAGGCCGCCGGCTCCGGTCTGTGTCTTTACCTCTTCCGTTAACCGGTCAATGGCTCCCCTGCCCATCGAGCCCAATCCGGGTACAGTAATGGAAATGACACGACCGCCCCCGACAACCGTTCCGGAAAATATCTTAAATTCAGACTCCCGGACTATTTCTGAAAGATCCTCGATCTCCATGCCAAACCGGGTATCTGGTTTGTCGGAGCCGAATCTCTCCATTGCTTCCTGGTAGGGAATTCTGGGAAAGGGGGTCGGCAGGTCGATTCCGAGATGTTTTTTCCAGAGCAGACTCATCAACTCTTCATGCACCTCATAGATGGCCTCTTCATCTACAAAGGACATTTCGACGTCAATCTGAGTAAACTCTGGCTGACGATCTGCACGCAGGTCTTCATCCCGAAAACATTTCACAATTTGGAAATACCGGTCCATACCGGAAACCATCAACATCTGTTTGTATGTCTGGGGGCTTTGGGGCAAGGCGAAGAATTTGCCTGGGTTTACCCGGCTTGGCACCAGGTAATCGCGTGCACCTTCGGGGGTGCTTCGCATCAACACCGGAGTCTCTACTTCAGCAAAACGTTTTTCATGATAGAAGGCTCGAACGGTTTGGCAAACATCGGAGCGGAGCATCAGATTGTTTTGGATAGCCGGCCTCCTCAAATCCAGATATCGGTAACGAAGCCGGACATCTTCTCCTGTCGGGATATCATCTTTGATCTCAAACGGAGGTGTTTCAGCCTTTGAGTAGATAACCAGCTCTTCCGCCTTGATTTCGATCTCTCCAGTCGCCATTTCCGAATTGACATTCTCTTTGTCACGAATTGCAACCGTTCCACGTACTCCGATTACATATTCAGAGCGCAACTGTTCTGCCTGATTATGAAGCCCCTTGTTTGATTCATCAAAGACCACTTGCGTTACTCCATACCGATCCCGTAATTCAATAAAGATGACACCACCAAGATCCCGGCGAACGGATACCCATCCATTCAGAACGACTTTCTCGCCCTGCCGGGCCGTGCCAAGTTCTCCACAAGTATTGGTTCGTCTCAAACTCATTAATCTGTTTCTACTAAAAATTTACAGGAGGTTTTACATCCGCTGTCCGGCGGATGTAAAACCTCCATAGATGGTTGCTGTAAAACAAAGAGCTGAAAATACAGAATCTGACAACCATTCGCATCCAATGTAATCAGTCAGAGGACCCACAGGTTTGGAACGATGGTTTACATTTATCTGAATTCTTCTATATTGGCTTTTCTACTTGTGGTTAAATTCTGCTAAGATGGCGGCAATACGGGTACTGGTTGCAGATTCTACCGATATTTCGTTGGCAGGCATCTGCACCCTTCTGAATCAAAGAGACTCTTTTCAAGTTGTTGGAAAGGCAAAATCCGGCTCCCGGACCTGCATGCTTTACGCCGCCCACTTGCCGGATGTCTGCCTTATATCTTCCAATCTGAGAGACCTGACCATCCGGGAGATTATGAAGAAATTTCGGATGGCCGATCCAAACCCTAGGGTAATCGTCTTGAGTGATTCGACCAATCTGACACACATCCATAACTCACTGCAAGCAGGTATTTCCGGATACCTGTCCAAGTCCGTATCGGAAAAGGAGCTGTGCAAAGCACTGGCCAATGTTTCAAAAGGAGAGAATTTTTTTAGCAGCACACTCTCACACCTGATTTCGAACCGGAAAATCGATCTTTCAAAGAAGGTGAACAACCCTGCATCTGACAGTATCATCACCAAACGGGAAAAGGAGATCCTGACATTAATCACAGATGGATATACAAGCCAGGAGATTGCAGAGTTACTCTTTATCAGCCCGCGAACAGTTGACAAACATCGTGCAAACTTGCTGCAAAAACTGAATGTAAAAAATACAGCCGGACTGGTTCGCTATGCAGTCACAATGGGGCACTTGTCATGACGAACTGTGAACCAAAATCTTGCCGTAAAAAATACGTATTTATACCTATTGCAGTGAAGGCTTGATAAAAGTATGTTTTATTTGCAAATGGGGTAATAGCCGTCTGTAGATGATATTTAGCAGCCATTCTTGATTGAGTGGCTGCTAATTTTTTTTCTCCTCTTGAAATTTCCCCACTTTTGCTCTCAAAATTGGACATCCGGCTGAAACTCATCAGAAGTGAAAAAGCTGTAGCGTGGGGCGGAATCGAACCGCCGACCTCCGGGTTATGAATCCGACGCTCTCACCAACTGAGCTACCACGCCTTTATTCGGATACTTCCTACTCGAAAAAAGAGTAGCAAATATAACATTTTTTCTACGGAATGGAGAAGACTTTTTATAACTAATTTCCCTGTCATTCGGGTATATCCGGAGCTATACATTTCCGATTCTATACCCGGTGTTCGGATCTTTGCCGTGATTACGATATCCTTCCCCCGGATGCGATGAGTATGGTAACCCATACTTCGTTGATAGAAAAACAATCTTTAACTTGAACAGGATCAGGGCTATTTTACAACAAAACCGAAACTGAAGGTTGTGAACCGATAAATGGAGATATCGACCCCATAGCCAATCCGCAACATACCGGATGTAAATTGAAGCGAAAAGACTGAACATGGCAAAAAAAATTACCAATCGCAGCGAAGACTATTCTCAGTGGTATCTGGATGTAGTGAAGGAGGCAAAACTGGCTGATCACTCCCCGGTAAGGGGCTGTATGATTATCCGTCCAAACGGCTTTTCACTTTGGGAAAATATGAAGAGAGCTCTGGACCAGATGTTTAAGGAGACGGGACATGAGAATGCCTATTTCCCGCTTTTCATACCCAAATCATTTCTCTCCAAAGAGGCGCAGCATGTCGAGGGATTTGCCAAAGAGTGTGCGGTCGTTACACACAGCCGGCTGCGAAGCATTGATGGAGGGGTAGAAGTTGACCCTGAATCCCGCCTTGATGAGGAATTGATTGTCCGTCCAACCTCGGAAACAATTATCTGGGATGCCTATCGGGACTGGATTCAATCCTACCGGGATCTTCCAATCCTGATCAACCAGTGGGCAAATGTTGTCCGATGGGAGATGCGAACACGCCTGTTTCTCCGGACCATGGAGTTTCTCTGGCAGGAGGGGCATACAGCACATGCCACCAAAAGCGAGGCGGTAGAGGAGGCCGAGAAGATGCTTCAGGTCTACAAAACCTTTGCCGAGGAGTATATGGCGATGCCTGTAAAAACAGGTGTTAAAACTGCTTCCGAACGATTTGCCGGCGCCGTAGACACCTATTGTATTGAAGCTCTGATGCAGGATGGAAAAGCACTCCAGGCCGGCACATCCCATTTCCTGGGACAAAATTTTGCAAAAGCGTTTGATGTACGATTCCAGGACAGAGATGGGGAGCATAAATTGGTCTGGGCGACAAGTTGGGGGGTTTCTACACGTCTGGTCGGCGGTTTGATTATGACTCATTCCGACGACAATGGCCTTGTTATCCCTCCGAAACTGGCCCCGGTACAGGTTGTTATCGTTCCGATCTGGAGAAGTGATGACGAGCAGCAGGAGGTCATGGAATATGCCACCCCGATTGTTCAGGAGTTGAAGGAAGCGGGCGTTTCCGTAAAACTGGATGATCGTGACAACTACAAACCCGGCTGGAAATTTGCAGAACACGAAGTACAGGGTATCCCTATCAGAATTGCCGTTGGCCCGAGAGATGTTAAGAACGGGAATCTGGAAATTGCACGCCGTGATACTCTTGAAAAAGAGATCGTCACCAGAAGTGGCATTGCTGACCGTATAACCGGCCTGCTTGAGACGATTCAACAGGAACTTTTTCAGAGAGCGAAAGAGAGGATGGACAACCAGACCCGCAACGTCGATTCCTATGAGGAGTTCAAGAAGGAGATTGAACGAGGTGGCTTTATCTATGCTCACTGGGATGGAACGGATGAGACAGAATCACGTATTAAAGAAGAGACGAAAGCGACAATCCGCTGTATCTCTGACGAGTTTGACCAACCCGGAACCTGCATGGTTTCCGGAAAACCGTCCCGAAGACGGGTACTTTTTGCAAGATCCTATTAGGAGGCTTTGAAAAACGTTACTATGGTGAATCTCAGAGACATCTACTCATATCGAGTGTGCAGTGCCAAACAGTGCAGGGCGGCAGATCGCAAAACAATTGACGATTTCGGTGTGGATGGGTTTACCCTGATGGAGACGGCCGGCCTACAGGCGGCCAGATCTGTTTCGCAGAAAATTGAGGATGGAGCAACCGGACTTTTTATCTGCGGTAAAGGCAACAATGCCGGAGATGCACTTGTAGTGGCGCGGTACCTCGCCATAAACAACCGTCACAGTTGTACTATTCTGTTTATGTTTGGGCAGGAAGATCTGTCGACGGATACAAATAGAAATCTCAACCTTCTCAAATCACTCGCGCAACAAGGTCTGGATATTCAGTTCACAGACGATGTTGAGCGTATCCGGGAAGCCCGTTGGGATTATCTGGCAGACGGGATGATTGGCACCGGCCTGGCCAGTGAGCTTCGCGCCCCTTTGGACCGCGCCGTCCATTTGATTAATGAACAGGACTCTACCGTTTTTGCATTGGATATGCCGACCGGAATCCATACAGACTCCGGAGTTGTCATGGGATGTGCGGTGAAAGCAGACTATACCCTCAGTTTCGGTGCACTCAAAACGGGCTACTACCTGCAGAACGGTCCAGTATACGCAGGCACCATTGAACAGATTAACCTGACGTTTCCGGACTCTCTCCGTGAATCTGCAATAACACTTCTCGACTCGACAGTTGCCGATACATTTCCACCGGTTATCCGGCATGAAAATCATAAGTACAGCAATGGGGTGCTCTATATTATTGCCGGATCTGAGGGATTGACAGGTGCCGCAATTATGGCTGCAAAAAGTGCCTGGGCCAGTGGCACCGGTGCCATCTTTCTGCTTGCACCCCGGGGGCTTCTGCCAATCTACGAACAATGTCTGCCACAAATAATCAAATGCCCTGTCGGCACTCCTGAAGAGCGTATCTTTTCGGTTGCCCATATCAATGAAACAAAAGAGATACTTGCAAGACACAAAGGGGCCCTGCTGATTGGCCCGGGACTTGGCAGAGACAACGGAACGGTACAATTTACAAGGAAAATTCTGGAACACTTTTCCGGAAACGCAGTGATAGATGCCGATGCTCTAGTCTCATTTTCAGGTGCAGAACAGCCAGGCGGCTGTTCCTGGATCGTAACTCCCCACCCCGGTGAGCTGAAACATATCGGACATACATATCAGGACGATTACTCAAGGCTTGACTGGGCAACATCATACATGGATACAAGAAATCTATCTGTTGTTTCCAAAGGAGATCCAACCATTGCCCGAATGGAAGATGGACATTGCTATGTAACCGGCTACGATACCAAAATATTCTCAAGAGCCGGATTCGGGGATCTGTTATCAGGAATGATTGCCGGGTACCTCTCATTCACCGGCGATCCGGAGCAGAGCATACTTTCCGGATTAACAGACGGATATCGAAAGGTAAAACAGTTCAAAAACAGACATCCTCACACACCGGTTGAACCCGAACATTTAATATGATTTCCAAAACGCTGGTTTTCCTTTCGAATCACCGTTATTTCCTCTACATCAGCTTGCTCTTGCTTACAGTCATCACTCTGTCCCTTACACTTCTCCCTCCCGACAAAATCTCACCAGACCACAGACTGTTGCAATATGACAAACTGGGACATTCCATCATGTTCGGGAGCTGGACACTCCTGCTTGGGCTTACCAGAATCGTATCTAATCTTCGTCCACTCCCACTGCTTCCAATATTTTTAACCGGCAGTATCTTTGGCATCACTGTTGAAATCCTTCAAGAGATACTACCTGTGGATCGGCAAGCAGACCCCTATGATGCCCTTGCCGATATAGCCGGATGCCTGATCGCCATTTTCATTTTAAATATTATTACAAAATATTCGAAAATCTTGTACCGTTCTATGGAACAGTAGCCGGATAATCATTGTTTATGTTATTGATATTACAAGCAAAAAACCGTTACTTAAATGAGTTATCACTGACAGCGGTACCGGAACAGGAATTCAAATTCAACACACTTTATTCTCATGTCTGAACGAAAGAGACCGAAAGTAGACCTGAAAAAATATTACACAATTTTTCTCCAATTGGGGCTTGTTTTTACCCTGGTTTTATTCATTGTTGCCGTTAAGGTGAATCTGGAAAGTGAAGGGCCTGAATCGTACGAACTGGACGAGCAGGATGTCATTGAGATGGAGGAGATTATTCGAACGGAACATATTGAAACCCCGCCTCCGCCTCCGAGGCCTCCCGTTCCACAGGAAGTGCCCAATGACGAAATCATTGATGATGTAGATCTGAACCTTGATGCCGATCTCACATTGGACGGCCCAATGGAGGTACCTCCGCCCCCTGCACAGGATGAAGAAGAGCCTGAAGAGGATTTCTTTAAGGTAGTTGAACAGATGCCTGAACTGATTGGCGGGCTGTCAGAGCTTCAAAGTAAAATAACATATCCCGAAAGAGCGAGAAGGGCCGGGATTGAAGGCAGGGTATTTGTCCAGTTTATTGTGAATGAACAGGGTGAAGTGGAAAATCCCCAGGTTATTCGGGGCATTGGCGCCGGGTGCGATGAAGAGGCGCTCCGTGCTGTCCGGGATGCGCAATTCCGGCCAGGCTTGCAACGGGGCCGTCCAGTCCGGGTTCAATATAGCCTTCCGATAGTTTTTCGGCTCCAGGACTAACTGTTTAACTGCAGAGAAGCTTTCAAATAATCTGTATTGTGTCAGATCCCGGGTCTGACAGATACCAATTATTCAACGACGTACTGAACCCCTGCATGGATGAGTGATCTCCGATAATCACATCCATGCAGGGGTTTTTTAGTTTTATCCGTACACACACGTTTTTGATTTACCTGTGCGTTATCCAATTACGATGACAAGCCATTCAACGGACCGATGTATCCGTTTACAATTTATAATGGAAAGTTATACCCAAATAACATAGATTGGCTTAGATTTTTACAACCATAATGAACGATTATATGAAATCACGTAAAACACCTGAAGCCGATTTAAAAGGCTACTATACCGTTTTTCTTCAGATCGGACTGATAGCAACCCTTGTGATCTTTATTGTAGCAGTGAAAATGGATCTGAGTGGAGCGGAAGCGCCAGTCTATGTTCTCGATGAACAGGATGTCATTGAGATGGAGGATATTATACAGACACGGCACATTGAAACTCCTCCACCGCCGCCACGCCCGCCTGTTCCGATTGAGGTCCCCAATGATGAGATTATAGAAGATATGGATCTCAATATCGATGCCGATCTCTCTCTTGACGGCCCACTCTCACTCCCGCCCCCACCACCGGCACAGGAAGATGAGGAGCCTGAAGAGGATTTCTTTGTCGTAGTAGAAGATATGCCTGAGCTGATTGGTGGCCTTTCAGAACTTCAAAGCCGCATCAACTACCCGGAGATGGCTCGAAGAGCCGGAATCGAAGGGCGGGTGTTCGTTCAATTTATTGTGAATGAACAAGGCGAGGTTGAAAACCCTGTCGTTATTCGTGGAATCGGCGGTGGTTGTGACGATGAGGCCCTCCGGGCAGTACGAGAAGCGCGATTCGTTCCGGGAAGACAACGCGGACGTCCGGTACGTGTCCAGTACAGTCTTCCGATTATTTTCCGGCTTCAGAATTAATCGGATTACACTTCTGATTTTATAAAAGCGTGTTCACCAAATGATTGGGAACACGCTTTTTTTATTCCAGTAATTGCTCCTCTCGAAGTACCGTTTCTCTATTGCCATTTTTTTGCTTGACTTTTTAAACTGTTTTGTTAATACTACACTCAATAATGGTACCATTAACATAACAGAATAAAGATGAACGAGTACAAGAAGCCATCTGCAGATCTTAAAAGATCCTATACAATCTACCTGCAAACCGGGATCATCTTCTCACTCCTGATTATCATCGCTCTGTTTAAAATAGATTTCAGAGGAGGCGAACCTGTTGAATTAGCCGCCTACGAACAGGAGATCATTGAAATTGAAGATATCATACAGACTGAACATCAAGAAGAAATTCCACCTCCGGAACGTCCACCAGTCCCAATTGAGGTTCCAGATGATGAGTTTATCGAAGACTATGACCTCAATCTGGACGCCGACCTCTCATTCGGCGATCACCTGGCCATACCACCCCCTCCGGACCTGGAAGAGGAACCGGATGAAGGGTTTTTTGAAGTCGTTGAACATGAACCGGAACTGATCGATGGATATGACGGCTTATATAAACGAATTTCATATCCGGACCGGGCAAGAATTTCTGGAATTGAAGGAACGGTTATTGTACGGTTTATCGTGAATACGAGCGGAGATGTAGAGCAGGCAGAAATATTAAGAAGTGTTGGTGCAGGTTGCGATGAAGAGGCGCTGCGTGCCATTCGAGAGTCGAAATTCCGGCCGGGATTGCAACGGGGCCGACCGGTCCCTGTTCGGATGAGTATGCCGATCCGATTTGTCCTCCAGAACTAGGAGTCTGTCAACCATGCGATATGTATGGGGATTGACATGACACTAATTTTTTAAAAAAACTTCAAATTTTTCCAATACATCTCTCAGATTATCATATCCGACTCTCCCTTTTGCTTCCGGCAGAGAGAACCACTCGACAGACTCTATCTGCTCCTCCCGTTGCGGTATGAATTCAACCTTGTCCTTCTCTGCTTCCACGGCAAACCACCTAGTAAGCTTTGATATCATTACTCCGTTTTCATCATATTCATGAATGGTATCTGTCAAAACGTCTTTGATAATCATATCAGAGACACCTGTCTCCTCATGCAATTCCCGCAGACAACACTCTTGAAAAGATTCACCCTCATCTTTTTTCCCCTTCGGAAGATCCCATACCCCTCTGCGATAGATCAGTACAACCCTCCAACCTTCCAGGCCGTCAGGCTGGAAAATAACTCCCCCGGCTGCTTCAATTCTCTTTTTCTGAACCATCCTCTTCCGGTTTCGGGGCTTCCCCACCCCCTTTCTTCTTTTCGTCGGCATAGTTCAATCTTAGATTTGTAAGTGTTTGATCAAGGAACTGTTTCAGCTCTTTACCAAGATTTCCTTCTGTATAAACCTGCAGCATATTCAACGTATCAATTGCAAATTTTGCAGAGGAGAGATCCCGTTCAATGTTACCCGATGCCGGGTTCTTGATCTTCCCAAGGCCCATCATTGCGATCTGTTCATGTTGTTGAATCAACATCATAAACAGTAATTGATTTTGCTGATCCGGCAGTAGCTTGTCACGATTCATTTTGGATTCCATAACCTGTCTTCTTTTTTTAAAAAATCAAAAAATAGTAAAGATTTCACCTGAGCAATAGCTGAAGATTGCGTATCATTGACCGCAAAGGAAAATAAAAAAACTATCTGTAACTATGGCAATTGTTCATCCATTTCAAGGCTGGCTTCCCAAACCGGAAAAAGCAGGTGAAATCTCTTCCGTACCTTATGACGTCATCAATGCGGAAGAGGCACGGGAACAGGCAGATGGAAAGCCTGAAAGCTTTCTTCACGTTATACGACCTGAAATTGATCTTTCCCCGGGTACTCCGTTCCACGACGATGCTGTCTACGAGAAAGGTGCCGAAAACTTATCCAGGCTTCTGGAGAGTTCAAGTGTGTCTCAGGATGGCACGCCTTCACTATATGTCTATCAACTGGAGACCAGCGATCGTACTCAGACAGGAATCTTCGCCTGTGTCTCTGTTGAAGATTATGATAATGACGTCATTCTGAAGCATGAACTGACCAGGCCGGACAAAGAGGATGACCGGACAAGGCACATACGAACCCAGTCCGCCCATGCGGAACCGGTTATGTTAACCTTTAAGGACTCAACCGGCGTTACAGCCCTTATGGATAAGACGA
>JBBDRW010000174.1:0-15965 GCA_040905265.1 Balneolaceae bacterium
GCCGTTCCAGCCGGAAAATAACAATGATCGCTGCCGGACTTTATAAACGATTGTAAAAATCTTTGATTGCAGGCAGGTTTCCAAACCGGTTTGTGTTATTATTTACCTCTCCACAGAGAGTACAGTATATCCTGATTGCGGGATTGCAGATCTCTCTACAAGTGGCTTTCATCAATTGGTTGTGAGAATGTATTTATGGAAAAGAAAATAGAGCAACGATTCAGTGTCTCGTTCAGCTACCCGGTACACTTTACCGAAGGGTTGTTCGAGCAGGATAACCCGTTGTTGGCAGATTTGGCCGGGACACCCGGCAAGAAGCCTTCTGACATTCTTTTCGTGCTGGACCGGGGAGTCTGTGACCACCAACCTGATCTTCAGGAGAGAATCGAAGCGTACGCTGAAGCGTACAGAAACAAAATCCGGATTGCCGGCAGTTGGGTTCAGTTTCCCGGCGGTGAGACGGCCAAGAATGATCCCGGGCTGATCCGGTCATTGTTGACAGCGATTGATGAAGCGAATCTGGATCGTCACTCCTTTATTGCAGTGATAGGAGGAGGAGCGGTCATCGATGCCGCCGGGTATGCAGCTGCGATTGCGCACCGCGGTATCCGTCTCATCCGGATTCCAACAACAGTACTTGCGCAAAATGATGCGGCAATCGGGGTAAAGAACGGAATCAATGAATTTGGCAAAAAAAACTTTCTCGGTACTTTCGTGCCGCCGTTTGCTGTACTCAACGATTTTCAGTTTCTCTCGACACTGGATGACCGGGATTGGCGTTCCGGTATCTCGGAAGCAGTAAAAGTGGCATTGATTCGGGACGGAGAGTTTTTCAACCGCCTGGAGGAGATCGCTCCCAGATTGGCAAACCGGGAGCCAGAGGCGATGAAGGAGCTCATTATCCGTTGTGCTGAACTTCATCTCGACCATATTGCCGGTTCCGGAGATCCGTTTGAGTCGGGGTCCTCCCGCCCGCTTGATTTCGGCCACTGGTCGGCGCATAAACTGGAACAGATGACACGCTACAGGCTGAGACATGGTGAAGCGGTAGCTATCGGGATAGCTCTTGATGCGACCTATTCCTCACTGGAGGGGCGGCTTGGTGAAGCGGAATGCCTGCGAATATTGAACGTTTTGAAAGTGTGTGGATTTACCCTGTTTGTACCGGAGCTGGAGGAGAAACTGGATGAACCGGATCAGAAAGATTCGATACTTTACGGACTGGAAGAGTTTCGGGAGCATCTGGGCGGTGAACTGACCATTATGCTTCTTGATCGAATCGGTACCGGCACAGAGGTTCATGAAGTAGATTATGAGCTCTATAAAAAAGCAATATTTAGCTTGCAGCAGTATGAAAGCGTTTCTCATGTTGAACCTGAACGTACCCGATAATGAGATTACAAACCCGCCCGGAACACCACCTGACTTACTGCAGTAACATCCATCCGGGTGAAAGCTGGCAGGAGGTATTTGAGCAGCTTCGCCGCTACCTTCCAGGCTTGAAGAACCGTCTGGCTGATGGCCGCCCCATGGGGGTCGGCCTTCGCCTTTCCGCACAGTCTGCAGAAGAGCTGGTGCAACCGGACAAACTTTCGGAATTTGACAGATGGCTGGATGAAGAGGGGCTTTACCTTTTCACAATGAACGGCTTCCCCTACGGCAGTTTTCACCGGCAACGAGTAAAAGAACAAGTGTACGCGCCGGATTGGCGGACGCCGGAGCGGGTGGCTTACACTTCCAACCTGATTGCCATACTTTCCGGGCTTCTTCCGCAGGATGTGGATGGAGGGATCTCGACATCGCCGCTCTCCTATAAATACTGGATGTCTGATGAGGTTGAACGTGAAGAGACGTTCCGTGAATCTGCCCGGAATCTGGCCATTTGTGCCTTTGAAATGGCAAATATTCACAATGACCAGGGGAAAGAGCTGCATCTCGATATCGAACCGGAACCTGACTGTCTTCTCGAAAACAGTAGAGAGACGATCGATTATTTTCAACGGTTTTTACTCCCGGTCGGTTCCACGTATCTAAAGAAGGAGTTTGGCATAAGTCCGGACGAGGGGGAACGAATTCTCCGTGAGCATATCCGGGTTTGTTATGATACATGCCATTTCGCCGTTGAATATGAAAATCCCGAGGAAGCAGTCAGCTCTCTCATCAATGCCGGTATCAAGATTGGCAAGGTTCAGATCAGCGCTGCCCTCCGTGTACCGAAACCAAATACGGAAGAGGAGCGGAAACGGATTGCTGAACGGCTTCAGACATTCGCCGAGCCGGTCTATCTGCACCAGGTAATCGAGCGGAGAAAGGATGGTTCACTCCGTCAGTTCCGGGATTTGCCACAGGCACTGCCTCATTTCGGAGAGGAGGAGATGGAAGAGTGGCGGATCCACTTTCACGTCCCGATATTTACAGACCGGTATGAAGAAGGTGGAAAGGAGAGGGATGCGATCGGCGGGGAGATTATCTCCACACAGAGAGACATTCTTGCCAGCCTTCCGGTGCTTCTGAGGCAGACCTCCTGCAGGCACTATGAAGTCGAAACCTATACCTGGGAGGTGCTGCCCCCTTCACTCAAGGGGGACCTCTCCGAGTCGATTTATCGAGAACTCCGATGGGCGAGTGAGCAGCTAGAGGAGTCTGCCGGACGTAGATGATTGTCACGAGGGGATGCAGTAGATCAGACTACATCCGACAAACTCCCGAAAACCGAATGAACCAGATGTTGACATGAAGCGTACAGCTGTACTGAATGTAGTGGGATTAACCCCTGACCTGATAGGGGAACATACCCCCTTTCTCTCCTCGTGGAGAGAGAGCGGAACGCAGACCCCGGTCGAGCCGATGCTTCCGGCCGTCACCTGCTCTGTACAGGCAACCTATCTGACCGGTGAGATGCCGAGTAAGCACGGAATTGTCGCAAACGGCTGGTATTTCCGGGATATGGACGAAATCAAATTCTGGAGACAGTCCAACCGGCTGATTCAGGGGGAGAAAATCTGGGAGAGGGCAAAGAGGGCGAACCCGGAGTTTACCTGTGCCAACCTCTTCTGGTGGTACAATATGAATTCATCGGTAGACTATCTGGTCACCCCCCGGCCGATCTACCGAAAGGATGGTGTGAAAATCCCGGATATCTACAGTGAACCCTCCGGCCTTCGGGACCGCCTTCAGGGTGAGTTGGGGCAGTTTCCCCTCTTCAATTTCTGGGGCCCCAATACCACCATTTATGCAAGCCGCTGGATTGCCGATGCCGCCAAAATGGTTGCCAGGGAGTACAATCCAACCCTTTCGCTGGTCTATCTTCCACACCTGGATTATAATCTGCAGCGCATCGGGCCGGACAGTCCCGATATTGCAACGGATCTCCATGAAATCGATGACGTCTGCAGAGATCTGATTTCATTCTACGAGAATCAGGGAACCCGTGTGTTGCTGCTCTCCGAGTATGGGATCGAAAAAGTGGATCAACCGGTCTCCCTGAACCGTACTCTTCGGGAGAATGGCTATATTACGATTCGGGAGGAGATGGGGGGAGAGATCCTGATCCCGGGCGGGAGCCGTGCGTTTGCGGTCGCCGATCATCAAGTCGCTCATATCTATGTTCGTAACAGTGAGGATATCGGAAAGGTCAAAGAGTTGATCGAGAGGGTACCGGGAGTGGATCGCGTACTGGGCGAAGAGGGGAAACGGGAGTTTCAGCTTGACCACCCCAGATCCGGAGAACTGGTTGCTATCGCGGAACCCGGAGCCTGGTTTACTTACTACTACTGGCTGGACGATTCCAAAGCGCCTGATTTCGCGCCTACAGTGGAAATTCATGCCAAACCGGGGTATGACCCGGCTGAACTGTTGATCGACCCGGATATCCCGTTTCCAAAATTGAGGGTTGCCCGGAGGCTGCTGCAGAAGAAGCTTGGGTTTCGGTATGTCATGGATCTGATCCCGATCGATGGAACCGGAGTCCATGGGTCTCACGGCAGAATCTGGTCAGATCAGGGGAAGTGTCCGATGGTGATTTCACAAGAGAAGGACCTTCATCCGGGAAGAGCCGTCAAGCCGGCCGATGTTTATGGATTGATCTGGTCTCACCTGAACGGGTGATCACCGGTAAGTCGGCGGTTCGCACGCTGTTGCTTCGGCGGCTTACCTGAAGCAGCACATCAATGTTTTCGTGTAAAGAGGCCGACGATCACTACGAAGATAACCGACCCGATAATAGACCAGATAACCGGAAATCCACTTCCGCCGATCTGTATATTGAATAACTCCGGCAGTGCCAGCTGTCTGCTGATCCAGGAGCCAAGCAGTGCACCGATAAATCCGACGACAATCGAAACGATACAGCCTCCACGGCTGTAACCTGCAATAGATTGCCCGATGGAGCCACAAATGCCTGCGATGAGTAGAAGTAGTAAGAACTCAAGAAATCCCATGTCTGAATCAGGTTTGTTGAAGGTTGTGTTTCACGTTCGGGCCGGATGAATCAAAATCCATCCGGATTTTTTTTCTGCCAGTTCCAGGAGTCCCTGCACATCTCTTCCAGCCCCCGTTCCGCTCTCCATCCCAACTCTCGTTCGGCCCTGGAGGGGTCAGCGTAGCATTCGGCAACATCTCCCGGCCTTCGGTCTGTAATTTGGTAGGGAATTGTCTTGCCGGAAGCTTTCTCAAATGCAGCCACAATTTCAAGAACGGAATATCCGGTCCCGGTACCCAGATTGTAAGTGACCACTCCAGGATTCTCGTCGAGTTTGTCAAGAGCCTTTACATGCCCGGCTGCCAGATCAGATACGTGGATATAGTCCCGGACCCCGGTACCGTCCCGGGTCGGGTAGTCCCCGCCGAATATCTGAAGCTCTTTTCGCTTTCCGATTGCGACCTGGGTCACAAACGGCATCAGGTTGTTGGGAGTCCCCTGAGGGTCTTCCCCGATCTCGCCGCTCGGGTCTGCACCAACCGGGTTGAAATACCTGAGAAGAGCGACGTTCCACCGTTCGTCCGATTGGTGGAGATCCCGGAGCATATATTCAATCGTCAGTTTGCTGCGACCGTACGGATTGGCAGCAGAGAGCGGAAAATCCTCCCGGATCGGGACAGACTCCGGATCACCGTAGACGGTTGAGGATGAACT
Source organism: Balneolaceae bacterium (assembly GCA_040905265.1). Classification (GTDB taxonomy): domain Bacteria; phylum Bacteroidota; class Rhodothermia; order Balneolales; family Balneolaceae; genus JBBDRW01. Next base: position 5,135 of record JBBDRW010000174.1, read on the forward strand.
GAATACAATGTTTCTGACACCGAACTCATCCATCACTTCACAAAGATTCGCTGTCCCGGTGATGTTGTTCTTGTAATAGAGGAGAGGGTGTTCCACCGATTCACCAACTGCTTTCAACCCTGCAAAGTGGATGACGGCATTGAAAGAGTATTGGCTGAAAAGATCCCTCATACCATCCGGATCGAGCAGGTCAACATTATGAAATGTTGCAGTCCGTCCAGCCAGGGAGGCAACACGGCTCAGAGATTCCTGGTTGCTGTTTACAAGGTTATCCATGACGACAATGTCATGATCGAGCCTGAGAAGCTCCAGTACAGTATGACTGCCAATGTAGCCGGTTCCGCCGGTAACCAATACGTTCATAGAGAGGAGATAGTCATGTTGTTGATTCCTGCAAAAAAGGTCAATCTCTACTATTCTTTCGTCATTTCAGCCATCTTCTTAAAGTCATTCAGGACTTCGTCGCAGATTGACGTCACGGTATCTACGGACTGCTGAAGCTTTTCGTCAGAGGCATTATTAATAAGCATCAGTTTTGCCTGGTCATACTCGTTCAGAATCTCGTCAACCTTCAGCATCTGGGCGACCGGTTTGATCTTGTGGCCGGTTTTCCTCAAATTCTCCATATCCCGTTGCATCAGGTAGAGTGCATAGTGTTCGGAAAACTCAGAGAAGGAGTCGATCGAGGCTATTGCAAACTCATTGACATACTTCTCTTCACCGTAAAGCATATCAGACACAAGTTTGATGTCAACGCGTTTGAATTCAGTGTCGTTCATGGTTTCAGGGATTAACAGGTGTCTCTACTCCGTGCGGTGCCGGCCGGCCATTCTCGTCGAGGTTGACGAAAACAATCTCGTCAATTTTTATAATGACATTGAGAGAAAATTTGTGTCGAACCACGCACTTGACAGTAATGGATGTACGGCCAAACCGGACAGTCTCCATTCCGATCTCGATGATGTCTCCAAGCTGGGCCGAACTCACAAAATCGATCTCAGTCATAAACTTGGTTACCAGGTTACCTTTGCCCAGCTGGCAGGCAGCATAGATCGCAGCCTCTTCATCGATCCAGGCGAGAACCTGGCCGCCAAAAAGAGTGCCGTGAGCATTCATATCCTGGGGTTTTACAATCTTTCGGCTAAAAAATCGCATGGGTGGCAAGTTCTCGGATATTTCTGACATACAGGTTTGAATCTTTTAAAATTACATAGGAGCCTTGACCAAAAATCGCTTCGCGTGCAAAAAATGAGCCTGGTTTTTCAAAGGCTCCACATACAGTGTTCAAAGGTGCAACGTAATGGCACCTGCTTCACTTATCGACACAACAAGGAAGATCTAAATTTACTAATTTAAAAAGAGTAATCTTACTCTAACTCAACGATCACTCCAAATAGTCACGAATTTCAGCAGGTATCCGGGGTGACGGAAGTTGACACCATCCCCGGTTACCTTTACCATGTGTTGGCGGGAAAACAAGTAATCGGAGGCTTTGCAAAACCTCCTAATCAACTGTGATGAGATCAGATGATCCGGATTCGAACAAGTGATCAGTTAATGAACCTGGCGGATGAGCTGTCTGAAAGGATCTACAGAGACAGCCCGCCAGACCCGTTGGTTCCGGTAACGGTGATCGTCCCAAACCGTGAAACGTCCCGCTGGCTGGCCCTTCATATATCTGAACGCGAAGGAATTGCTGCAAACCTGAAATGGATGCTTCCTTCCGAATGGATGTGGGAGATGGTTCGAATACTCCATCCGGATCTCCCCAAAACCCTGCCATCTGATGCAGGGCCCATGCGCTGGTCCATCCATGACCTTTTGGGAGATCGATCCGTTGCCGAACAGTTTCCTGAACTGAACCGGTATCTAAGGGCTGGCAGAGAGGAGGGGAGTGAACTCCGGCGCTGGAGCCTGGCCGGAGAGATGGCATCCCTGTTTGACCAGTATCTTGTCTACCGGCCATGGATGATCCGTGGCTGGGAGGAGGGAAAACCGGTTCGGTTCGGCAGAGTGGAAGAATGGCAGAAAAAACTTTGGAAAATTCTGTCAGAAAAATGGAAAACATTGGGGGGCAATGAGAAGCACTTGGATCGTACATCGCTTTATGAGGAGCTATACCGGGAGATGAAGGCAGGAAACGAAGAGCTTATGGAGGAGGGGATGCTTCACATTTTTAACCCCGGGCTGCTCTCCCGCCCTGCTCTGGATCTGGCCTCAACCCTGCAGACTCAAAGGGATATTACAATCTATCTGGTGAGTTCTTGTTCTGCCGGTATCAGCTCTGACAGCAGATCCGGGATCGTGAACAGTATGGGTGGAGAGCAGGCTGAAACCCTGGAGTTGATCCGGGAGTGCATTCCTGAGGCGGAGTATATGCCTGTGAAATCCAAATCAAGGAACAGAGGCCACCAGGCGGGGGCCGGTGCCCACGAAGACGATGTGGAGCGGGGCGGCACGGAAGCGTGTTTGCGACAGATCCAGAAGAGTATACGGATGAACACCCCCTTTCCGGTACTGTCGCGTCTGGACGACTCGGTCGACATACGCTCTTGCCACAGTACACTGAGAGAGGTTGAAGTGCTGTATGACCGCCTTCAGGTACTTTTTTCCAAGGATAGCCCGCTACCGGGCCTTACGCCGGATGAGGTTCTGGTTGTAACGCCTGACCTGGAAAGGTACGCCCCCTATATTGAAGCTCTCTTTGGTACGGATGAAGAGGGGAGGGCGTCCCTCCCTTTCCATCTTCCCGGCCGCTTTCGGGAGAGTAGCCGCAAAGCACCATTTCAACATCTGCTGCAGATGCCAGGGTCCAGGTTTACGTTCAGCGAGGTCATGGAATTTGTACAGCATCGAGCCGTCGCCGATCAGTTTCGGTTTTCAGAAAGTGACATCAGGCAATTGCAGGATTGGTTTCGTGAAAATCGTGTCTGGTGGGGGCTGAGCGGACAGCATAGAGCGGAGTTTAGACAGCCGCCCGAGGAGATTCACACCTGGAGCAGTGCATTCCGGCGCGGGTGGTTCGGGCAGGTGGCCGGGGGAGAGCCTGGCGGGTTTCTGAATGAGACCCTGCTCTATCCCGGAATCACCGGACGTGAGGAGCAGGAGTTGTGGGCTCGATTTCACTATCTGATGCGTCAGTTGAAGCAGGTGGTTCGGGAGGCATCGGAAGAGAAAAGCTGCCACGAATGGGTTGAGATTCTGCAAGCCTGGATGAACAGGTTTTTGTCGGAATCAGGTATTCAGGGCGGAGTACCTGATCCGGTCGCGTCGGTTCTCGAACAGCTGGGCCGTGAATCGGCGGCTGCCGGTACAGAAGCAAAAATCCCATTTTCAGTTATCCGGAACTACCTTCAATCGGCCTTTGAGGAGAGTTCAACCGGTTCGGCCCGCTTTACCAGGGGGATTGTATTCAGCTCGATGGTTCCGGTCCGGAGTATACCGTTTCGCGTGATCGCTCTTCTTGGATTGAATGATGACCTTTTTCCACGAAAACCGGTGAAACCGGAATTTGATCTGATCGCCCGGAATCCGGAGCGGGGAGAGCGGGACCGGAAACGGGAAGACCGAAATCTGTTTCTTGAGTCAATTATGGCTGCCGGGGACCTTCACTATTGCAGCTATATCGGGCGAAGCCAGAAGGATGATGAGCCGATTCCTCCCTCGCCCATCCTGGCAGAGTGGATCGACCTGCTCCGGGAGTCCCGGCCGGGGGATCGGCAGGATGAGAAGGATAAGCCTCTGGATGATCGGCCAGAAGTTGTGATACAGGAGCGGCTCAACGGATTTTCAGAGGCCTATTTTCTTACGCCGGGTGAGGATTCGGAAAACCCGTCCCGCCATGCCCGGCCGGGAAGAGGAATTTCAGAAACGTGGTACAATGTAGCTGCTGCACTTCAGCGTCAATCAGGGGTCAGCGGGTTGTCTGTTTCGAGCGCGGTACCTATGGATAAAGAAACCGTCAATAGATTGGAAGTCAGTCAGTTGGAGATATTTTATAAACATTCTATAGCTTATTTTCTGCGCCACAAACTGGGTATTTCATCCATGGAATCCTCACCGGAATCAAACGAATTCGCACTCGGTATCCTGGAGAAGCACTCTCTCTTTCAGAGGATGTTCGGGTGGCATCTGGATGGTGTCAGCCGGGAGAAGATTCGCAGTATGGTTGCCGCTTCCGGCCGTTTGCCATCCGGCTATCCCGGCAAACTGATTCTCGATGAAATCTCGGATGCAACAACCCTTGCAACTGCCGAGGTAGCCGGCCGGTTCGGCTCAGCCAGCCGGGACACTTACAACATAGACCTGAAACTGGACGGAGTTCGTATCCGTGGCGAAATTATCTCCTGGGCAGAAGGGGAGGCCGTCTTTGTTGCACCTTCACGCTGTTCCGGCAAATACCTGCTCCCGTTCTGGGTGGATCACCTTCTGGTATCGATGTCACTGCCGCAGCCGCAGGAGAGCTGGTGTCTGTTCGGGGTACGGGACCAAAAACCGGAATGGAGGCGGTTTCGCCCGGCAGAGAACCCGGAGGAGCAGCTGCAAACGGTGTTAAAACTCTTCTATGAGGGATTGACACAGCCCCTTCCGATCTTTCCGAAAACGGCATTCGTCTATTTTGATACACTGGCACGTAAGGAAGATCCGGAGAGAGCGTATAGAGACGCAGTCACTGCCTGGGAGGGCGGCTATCAACGGTTTGGAGAGCGTGAAGACGATTTCTACAGAGTACTGTACGGGGAGGAGGCTGAATTGGACGAGGAGCTGCTGGAGGCACTTCTCCGAACCAGCAGGCCCATTCTTGAACCGCTGATAGATCACCTGGAGGAACCGGAATGAGCATGTCCCCATTTTCTCTATTTGAGGAGGAGTTTGGAAGCCGCATGATCGTGGAGGCGGGTGCCGGAACCGGCAAGACCTATCAGATTGTCGGCCTCTATCTCCGGCTGTTGATCGAAAAGAAGCTGCCGGCAGGGCAGATTCTGGTTGTCACATTTACCAGGATGGCTACACGTGAATTGAGAGAGCGAATTCTGAGCAGGCTCAGAGAGGCTCTCTCAGCCATTGCTTCCGGCGAGTACAGGGGCGAAGACCCATTTCTGAAGCAGTTCGTGCGTTTCTGTGACGGGTACCCTCATGCAGAAAAGACGCTTCGGGAGGTGATTCTCAACTATGATGACGTTGAAGTCCATACCATACACGGTTTTTGTCAGAAAGTGCTGAGTGAAGAGGCGCTGTTGGCCGGTATGCCGTTTCAGGTTGAGATAAGCCAGCAGAATGAAGAGCTGATTGAGGCATCCGAAGAGTTCTGGCGTGAGTTTGTCTACAAATACAGCGGGAGTGAGGAGGGGCGAAGCTGGCTTCGCCTGGCTGATGGATTTTGCCAGTCCGGCAAACGGATGACTCCTGAATCGTTGCGGGAGCTGATCCGGCCGTTGCTGGACAAACCATACGCTCTTCTGGTGCCGGATGAGTACAGAGAGCCGGCCTGCCTGTTTGAACAGCTTGCTGAAGCGAAAGCCTCTCTTCGCCAGATCTGGGAGAGAGAACAGGAGGAGATCTGTGCAGCATTGATCGGGTCGGACATTAGAGGTGCTACGGAATCGGCAATTCGCAGATACCAGGAACAGATGCGTGAATTTCTGGATAAACCTGCTGAAGTGGATCCCAATTTCGGGAAAAATGCCTATGTAAAATTTTTCACGTCTGCCTGGCTGGAAGACCCGTCAAGCCTGAAGAAGAACAAGACACAGGTTCCGGAACACCCCTATTTCAGGCAGTTTCAGGGCTTTTTGGACCTGCTGAAGGAGTTGGACGGTGCTCGAACAGCGTTTCTTCTGGAGGCGGCGTCCGGCATCCGGAAACTCTGTGACCGGAAGAAGGAGGAGTCTTCAACACTGACGTATCAGGATCTGCTGCAGAGGCTCGAATCAGCGTTGTGTGATCCGGAGCGGGGTGAACACCTGGCCGGGCGGCTGAGGTCCAGATTTCCATATGCACTGGTCGATGAGTTTCAGGATACCGACCCGGTTCAATACCGTATTTTTAACCGGATCTATCCCAGAGAGAACAGCTCAGGGAGTCTGGTGATGATCGGTGATCCGAAACAGGCAATCTATGGGTTCCGGGGAGCTGATGTTCACGCTTATCTGCGTGCACGAGATGAGGTCCCGGAACAGTTCCGTAGTACCCTTCGGCAGAACTTCCGCAGCAGCCAGCCGCTGATCTCCGGAGTTAACGCCATCTTTACAGCCTCAAGACACCCGTTTATTGAGCAAGAGATCGAATTCCTGCCCGCTGAAAAAGGGGAGCGTCCCGGAGAAGCGATATTGACAGTGAACGGCAGGAGTGAGCCTCCCCTTTCAATCTGGTATCGGGATGGTGTACACTCCAAAGAGAGCCTGAGGCACGAGATTAGAAAGTCGGTCATTCATCAGGTAGCAGAGCTGATTGACGGAGGGCGTGACGGATCTGTACGCCTTGGGGAGAGTCCACTTAAACCGGGTGACATCGCCGTACTGGTCAACAGCAACCAGGAGGCGTCTCGATACAAAAAGCGTTTCAAGGAGATTGGAATCGATGCTGTCATCTACTCCAGAGACAAAGTGTTTGAGACAGCTGAATCGGGACGAATCTGCCGCCTGATGTTAGCTGTCCTGGACCCGGCCGATGAACGGGCGGTTCGAAACTCGCTGGTTACCGGTTTTTTCGGGCTTGAGATATCGGAATTGTGGGAAATTGCCGGAGAAGAGGAGGCGTGGCTGCGTCTTTCCGAGCTGATGGACCGGCTTCGGGAGCGTTGGCTGGAGGCCGGTTTTTATCCGATGTTCCGGATGCTTCTCTACCAGGAGGGGGCGCTCCGGCACCTTGCAGGGCTTTCTGATTGTGAACGGGTCATCACCAATCTACATCAGCTGGCAGAGATCTGTTCAGATGTGGAGCAAAAGAAGGGGCTCGATCCGGCCGGGCTGTTGCAGTGGTTTCTGGCGAAGATGGAGGATGCAGGAGATGATGACGAGGAGACACTCCGGCTGGAGAGTGACCGCGATCTGGTAACGATTACCACGGTTCACAAGAGCAAAGGACTGGAGTACCCGGTTGTCTTCTGCCCATCAATCTGGGATGCGGGAAAGCAGGTGGGGATACAAGATACGATTCTGGAATATCACGATCCGGAACAGGAAAAAAGTTCTGTCCTCTTTCTGGAACAGGGTGAGAGCGAAAACCGGGAGTATGCCTGGAAGCAGGCTCAGTTCGAATCGGTCTCTGAAGAGGTGCGAAAGGCGTATGTTGCCCTAACCAGGGCGAGGGTAGAGTGCAGGCTCTTCTGGGGTGCCTCGCCAGACAGCCATTTCTCCGGACTTGCGGCGGCTCTTCTGGGGGGCAGTACGGTCAGAGAGCTGATCGAAGAGTCGGTTGGGAAGGCAAAGAAGCTGAGTGAAGATGGAGAGTTCTCCGCCGACATGTTTCCCACCCTGTTCAGGGAGTTGGAGGCACAGGTACCGGGCTCCATCTCGGTTCGGGAACTTGAGGAGGACAATAGGGGACTGATGGAACCAGTCCGTCAGCCAGGCCGCGAAACCCGCCCGCTGGTACGCAGGGAACTCAGGTTCCCGGCTCTTCTTCGAAGCAGAAGGGAGATGTATAGCTTTAGCTCCCTGATCCATCACGACCCTGATCAGGCCGGTGAGCCTGACTATGATCAATGGATCGAGGGGTATATGGAGCGACAACAGCCAGTTCAAACGGATGACAATGAGAAGACGATCTTTACTTTCCCCCGGGGAGCCAGGGCGGGAATCCTGATACATAAACTGTTTGAACACCCCCTGTTTGACTTTCGCAAACCGGAAGGGATGGAACCCCATATTCGGGAGTTGTTGCAGGAGCAGATGTTTGATGAAGAGTGGGCAGGCCCGCTTGCGGAGATGATGCGTCAGGTATCTTTTGCCAATTATCCTGGCCTGAACCTCTCTGAAGTATCTCCAAAGGAGACACGTAAAGAGATGGAGTTTCACTTCAGAACTCCCGAGGCAGAATCGGGCAGGCTTCTGGAGATTATTCGGAATGGACTGCCCGGCCATGCCGGGGCGGCAGAGGTTGAGAAGGCCGGATATATGACCGGATTTATCGACCTGATCGTTCTCCAGGGTGGGAAATGGTACATTCTGGACTACAAATCAAACTGGCTGGGTGATAAACCGATAGAGTACAGCCCTGAGAAGCTAAAGGAGGAGATCCTGGCCTCGGGCTATGACCTGCAGTACCACATCTATACCGTCGCCCTGAAGAAGTATCTGGAACAACGACAGCCGGGCTTCAATTATAATGAGCATTTCGGCGGGGTCTGTTATCTGTTTGTCCGGGGTATGGAGGAGAATTCAGGCAGGGGTATCTTTTACCACAAACCAGATGAAAGCCGGCTTTTAACCCTTGAACAGGAGCTGGAACGATGAGCAGACCGAACCGTATGGCATCGATACCTGACTGGAGAAAACGGGGTGTGGCAGAAGGGTGGATAGGCAGGTATGAACAGGAACTTCTCCACTTTTTGCAGGAGGAGATCACAACTCTCTCTGAATCGGCGGAGCTGGCGATTCTTTTTCTGTCACTCTTTCTTCAGGCGGGACACACCTGCCTTCCTCTTGACCGGACACCGGAAGAGTGGATTGAGCTCCTCGATCTGGATCCCGGTTCAGAGAGTCTGGAACTCCCGGACCTTGACCCCGGCCAGCTTGAAAGCTGCCCGGCAATCGGCCGGCCGGGTGATGATGTACTCTTTATTATTGACAAAAACCGGTTATACAGAAGAAGCGAATGGATAGATGAACAATTTGTAGCCCAAAAACTTACTGATATATCCTCAGAAAATTCTAGTCAATATAATCTGGCAGACTCTGCAGCATTGACCCGGCAGATATTTCCCCGGACTGGCGAGGAACCGGACTATCAGATGGCGGCAGCGGCACTCGCATTAACAAAACGCTTTCTGCTGGTCTCCGGCGGGCCGGGTACAGGAAAGACGACCACTGTAGGCAGGATTCTGGCGTTGCTTACCGGCTTGTCCGACAAACCACTTCGGATCGCACTGGCTGCCCCGACCGGAAAGTCTGCTGTTCGCATGGCGGAAGCGATTCAGGGTGCAGTCGAGCCGCTCGGCTTGTCCGAAGCACAGCTTGAACAGATACCCAACGAAGCGCAGACCCTTCATCGCCTGCTCTGGAGATTTGGACAGAGATCGCTGTTACCGCCGCCAGAGAAGAGGCATCTCCCGTATGACCTGATTCTTGTGGATGAAGCATCGATGATTGATTTGAAATTGATGGTTCAACTGTTGCGGCATCTTGGTGATGAGACTCGATTAATCCTGCTCGGAGACCGGAATCAGCTTGCTTCTGTCGCCCCCGGTTCCATATTGGGTGATATCTGCAGAAAAGAGAAGAATCTCTTTCGCAACGAGACGGCCCGGCTTCTGCAGGATCTCGGAGTAGCGGGAACTCTGCCGGCCGGGAACCAGGGAGAGCTTGAAGATTCCATTCTCTATCTAACCAAAAGCTACCGTTTCTCCGAAACAAGTGGGATTGCAGCCGTTGGAGATGCTATGAAACAGATGGAGACGGAGAAAGCGATTGAGATATTTCGTTCCGGCAGCTACCCGGACCTGGCGGCCGAGCCGTTTGAATACACCCCGGACAGCTTTCGGAAGCTGTTCAGACTGATGGAGGATCGGATTCTGAGCTGTCGCGGCAAGACGCCAGATGAGATGCTGACGAACTGGTCACAGTCTGCATGGCTTACCGTTCTTCGTAACGGGCCGTACGGTTCCGATGCACTTAACCGGCTGATTGAGGAGTATCTGATCCGAAACAGGGTGATTTTCCCCCGGCAGGGGTGGTATACCGGGAGGCCTGTGATGATCACAAAAAATGATTACGCCCTTGAGCTCTATAACGGAGATATCGGTGTATGTGAATTGAGACGTGATGGCGAGAGTGTAATCTGGTTTCCCGGAAAGGGAGAGAGTGTACGGAGAGTAAGAGCGCACCGCCTCACCCATTTTGAACCGGCCTATCTGTTTACTGTACACAAAAGTCAGGGGTCTGAATTCCCGGAGGTGACACTCCTTCTTCCGTCGGCCCAAACTCCGGTATTGACCAGGGAACTACTCTATACGGCAGTTACCCGGGCGCGCAGCCGGTTTCGGTTGCTTGGCAACCTGGAACTGCTTGAAACAGGAGCAGGAAGAAAGACAGCCCGTTTCACTGGGCTTCGCAACAAGTTGTATTAGTAGTGTAGCGTCAACCAACCTCTTGCAGGACCCACTCTCCGACGTACTACGTGCGGCCATTTGTTGGAAAACGAAAAAAATTGAAAAAACCGGGAACAATGGGCGCCTGAATCGGTTCACCTGCATGTCTGGAATACATAGAATACATACTTGTATTCAGATGTATACCCCGAAAAAGCCAACGTAGTAGAGAAGCCCGGTTGATAGCCGGGTTTTTCTCTTCATGGAGATCCGGTTTCAGAAGGCGAGTACTTGTTTTGCTGCTCATTTTCCGATTCAGACCTGCCGCTACAAACGCCCTGCAACATCCAGCAGCCCGCTTCGCAGGCTGACCCAGAGATAGTTGAAGAAACTTTTTTCCGGGTCTCTTTCGGCAGAGATACTCCCTTCACGAACCTCTTCGCCGTTTGATGCACTGGAGGAGCGCATCATGAACCGGTTTGCCAGTGTGGAGATCTGGTCGCCGAGGTTTTGCGAGTGGTCATCCCGGCTGACTTTCTGTAGTGTAAAGCCGTCATAGCGGGCCTGGAGGAAGCCGACGCC
>JBBDRW010000175.1:0-15938 GCA_040905265.1 Balneolaceae bacterium
GATGAAGGAGAGCTGGTTGAGGAGGGGACCTATAGTGAGCTCTCCATGAATAGTGACTCAAGGTTCCGGAAGATGGTAGATATGCAGAGCCTTTGACTTTAGAATTCAGGAGCAAAGTGGTGGAGTTGAGAATTCCGGGGGGGAACGTTTATATTGAGTCGGATTACGTTTTGCAGGATTCGGAACGCAGCAGGATGAGAACATTTGCTATTGAACGGAACGGTTCCGGTTTTCTACCCTTTACCGTGAGTTGATTGCGTGCGAAACATCGAAACCATTTTTATAAACTGTCGGGATTCGAGGAACAGAACGCTGGGAATCGCATTCGATTTTCAACATTCTGATTCCTGATTCCTGACTCCTGACTTCTATACCATGAAAGGAATCATATTGGCCGGCGGGTCCGGAACGCGGCTTCACCCCCTGACCCAGGCAGTCAGCAAGCAGCTTTTGCCCGTCTATGACAAACCGATGATCTACTACCCGTTGTCGGTTCTTATGCTGGCGGGTATTCGTGACGTTTTGATCATCTCGACACCACAAGACATCGGTACGTTTAAACGTCTTCTTGGTGACGGTTCTTCACTTGGATGCAAATTTGAGTATGTGGTTCAGCCTGAACCGAACGGCCTTGCAGAGGCATTTATCATTGGAGAGGAGTTCATCGGCGGTGAGAAGGTTGCACTTATTCTGGGAGATAACATTTTTTACGGCTCCGGCCTCCGCAAAATCCTGCAATCCAATTCAGACCCGGAGGGAGGAGTCATTTTTGCCTACAGGGTTTCGGATCCCGAACGGTATGGTGTGGTAGAGTTTGATGAAACGAAACGGGTGATCTCCATTGAAGAAAAACCGGAGAAACCGAAGTCAAAATATGCAGTGCCGGGGCTCTACTTCTATGATAATGAGGTCGTACGGATCGCCCGCAACCTGAAACCCTCTCCGAGAGGAGAACTGGAGATTACCGATGTGAACAGAGCCTATCTGGCAGAGGGGAAGCTTCGGGTGGATATCCTGAACAGGGGGACCGCCTGGCTCGATACGGGTACATTTGGATCTCTTATGCAGGCCGGGCAGTTTGTCCAGGTAATCGAAGAGCGGCAGGATTTGAAGGTCGGATGCATTGAAGAGGTAGCCTTCAATATGGGGTATATTGACAAGAGCCAGCTCCGCATACTTGCCGAACCACTATTGAAGAGCGGGTATGGGAACTATCTTCTGGAGCTGGCGCAGTGACCCGTGTTTGTTTCATATCTCACCAGTCGCGTCTGGAGGGGGCGGAGCGGTCCCTGCTGGAGTTGATGCAGGATCTTCAGAGCTATCAGATCGCCCCCTATGTCGTCGTTTTAAAAGAGCCGGGCCCGCTGACAGAGCGTCTGGACCTGCTCGGAATTCCCTGGAGATCCGTTCCCGCTCCCTGGTGGACCCGAAAAACAGGCTCACCCGACTATCCTGCAGCTCCTGTGATCAGCCGGATCGTGAGAGCTTCGAAAGAGGTTGCCGGAATCCTGGAAGAGTGGCAGATCGACCTGGTCTATAGCAATACTTCCGTGATCGGCTGCGGGTCCATTGCTGCACTTCTCTCAAACAGACCCCATATCTGGCACATACGGGAGGCGGCAAGCCAGCCTGAAAATTATCAGTTTTTGCTGGGCCATCATGAACTGGAAAACTGGATCCACAAATCCTCAAACCGGGTACTTTTTAACTCGGAGGCTGTCCGGTCCGAATGGACGAATGGACTTGGTGACAAAAGCCGTACCGATGTTGTCTACAACCGGGTATCGGCGCCGGAGCGGGTGGGCGAGTGCAAAGCGGCCCGGGAAGCAGATGTTGTCATCCCGATGCACAACGATCCGTTTGTCCTGAAATGTATGGAGAGTCTTTCCCGGCACAGGTCTGGTTCTTTGCACAGAGTCTGGATTCTTGACGACATGACCCGGGATGAGAAGCTCATCGAGGAGGTGAAGAGACTCGCAGGGAAGGAACCGGACCTGTTCAGGTATGAGAGAAACAGCTCCCACCTCGGTTTTGTCGGTACCTGCAACCGGGGAATGGAACTTTCCGGTGACCGGGACGTGATCCTGCTAAACAGTGATACACTGGTAACCGGCGGGTGGCTGGAACGGTTGAGAGAGGTTGCCCACGCCCGGCAGGAGATCGGAACGGTTACCCCGATGTCGAACAACGCCTCACTGGTATCCTTGCCGGATCTTTATACCAACAACCCGGATGAAGAGCCGGAGAGGACGGCAAGGTGGCTTGAACAGATTGTACCGGCCGATTTCAAAGAGATTCCAACGGCTCACGGGTTTTGCGTCTATATCAAACGGGAAGCGATCCATACAGTCGGGGTTTTCGACTTTGAAACGTTTGGAATGGGGTATGGCGAAGAGAATGACTTTTCGATGAGATTACGGCAAGCCGGTATGCTGAATGTCGCGGCCTGCCGGGCCTATGTCTACCACAAGGGGGCACAATCTTTTGGGGATGAAAAGAAAAAACAGATGGTGGCGGAGAATTACGGCCGGCTGCTTGAAAAACATCCGGATTACCCATCTCTGCTGAAGAAGTTTCGTGCCGAAGATCCGTTTCTTGATTTTCGGGAACCCCTGAGAATACTGCGCTCTAACCCGGCCCTGGCGGGTTCTGTGAAGCTGGTGATGGCCGGTTCGGTCATCCGTTTGAAAGGGCATCTGGATGCGATACGGGCGATTGCGCCGCTGGTTCAAAAGGGGGTGGATCTCTCACTTTGGATCTGCGGCCCTGCGACAGACCCCGACTACCTGGAAGAGCTGAAACGGGTATCTTCCGAGAGCGGCCTTGAAGGGAGAGTGCATTTTACGGGGTATCTGAACCAGATATTCGGGATCCTTTCTTTTGCAGACCTCTCCCTTGTCTGCTCTTCGTTTGAATCGTTTGGCCGGGTTACTCTTGAGTCGATGCTCTGCGGGACTCCTGTTTTGGGTGCGGAAGGCGGTGGCACCGCTGAGTTGATCCTCCATGGCGAGACCGGCTGGCTCTATCCGCCAGGGGATATTGATGCGCTGAGCCGGCAGATGGAGGAGGTGGTCTCCAACCGGCAGATTTTGCAGAATACCGGTGAACGGGCAAAAGAGTGGGCAGAAGAGTTTCAGCGGGCCAACCGTTCGCCTGAAACGATTGCCGATAGAATCAAAAAGGCATCAGGAGAGCGTAATCCGGCCGAAGGCATGGAGTGGCTGGTTCGTACTCTCATTGAACAGGCGGACGATTCAGAGCAACAAGGAGTCATCGCGATGCTGCGAAGCAAACTGGGCCGTATGCTGTCTCACAGAGCCGTAAAGGATTGAATGAGAATCGGCGTTGTCATACTGAATTATTTCTCCCGGGAGGATACACTCTCGCTCTATGAGACCCTGACCGGCTACCCGGGCCTGGAGATCTGTGTAGTGGACAACTCCTGTGATCCCGGCGAGGAGCGTGCACTCCGAAGCACCATTCGGGAGTCACAACTGTTGATTTCGGATCGAAACCGTGGATATGCGGGGGGAAACAATCTGGGTATCCGCCATCTGATGCAGGCTGGAGAACTCAAGGCAATCGCACTTCTGAACCCCGATATTGAACTGAAATGGAATATATTTCCATCATTGTTGAAATGGCTTGACGCAGATCCGGAACTGGCGGCAGCAGGCCCCCGGCTGCTGATACGCGGGAGAGAGTCAGTAATCTATTCGGATGGTGGCTGTCTGGTTCGTCAGGATAAGGGATACCTGAAGCCGGTGCATGCAGGGAGCGGCCTCCGGATCGACCGGGAGCCTCCATTGCCGGGAGGCAGAGTGAAAAGCGGTGTGGATTACATCAACGGATCGTTTATTCTGATTCGTACAGTGGCTTTCCGGGAAGTGGGCCTGCTGGATGAGAAGTTTTTCCTCTATTTTGAAGAGGTGGATTGGTGTTCCAGGGCCAGGATACTGGGGTGGAAGGTGGGAGTCGATCGCGATCTGACAGCCTGGCAGCGGATCAGTGAGAAGGGGGATGCCTACCAGTTCTGGTTTTTCCGTGGCTGGTTACTCTATCTGAACCGATATGACTCGGCCGGTATTCATCATCTCTTGTTGGAGCAGCTAAAAAAGTCGGTCTGGATCCTGAGGGACCAGAACCGTCCACTCCGAGAACGGTGCCTCCTCGCTGCCCGGCGGATTGCAGGATCATTTCGTGGTTACTGGAACTGGTGACCGTGTTTGTCTCCTTTCGCGCACAGAATTAGTCTCCACAGCTCAATTGGCTGTACAAAAGAGTGCCGAAGGCCGAAAAAAGGAGATTATCGTACGGAAAACCGCTTTTATCTCCAATATATTCTTATTTTTTGATACATTTTTCATCAATATTTATGTTTATAAGTTATTATTAATAATTAACTTATTAAGTTTAAAACTGTGCAGATACAAGGTTGTACAAAGGGGTTTACTTATTCTATTTTTTTTGGTTCCTTTAATGGAGGTCAACGCACGGAATATAAAATCGTGCAATTTTGAGGTTATATATTACTTAGAGGTTTTTTATCACAGTGCAGATGCAATACAGGGAGTTTCTGTATCAGTATCCGCTTCATATCTAAACTACAACCAATACCATGAGGTCATCCATGTATAAAAAGTTACTATCCACTTTGGCTTTTTGTCTGGTTACTGTCCCCTTCGCGTTCGCTCAGTCAGGTACACTGACTGGTGAAGTCGTTGATGACAGAAACGACGAACCGCTGCCGGGCGTGAATATTTTTATTGAGGAGTTACAGCGCGGTGCGGCTACCAATTTCGATGGTGAGTTTACCATCCAGAATATCCCGTACGGGACCTACACCGTACGTGTATCCTTTGTCGGGTTTCGAACTCTCAACCAGGAGGTTGCGATCTCCTCTTCCGAACAGTCTGTTCAGTTTCGCATCGAAGAGGATCTGGTCGGCCTGGGAGAATTGATTGTAACCGGCCAGGGTGACGGTGTCCAGAGAGGACGCCTCTCCACGACGGTAACAACCATCTCTGCTCGCCAACTGGAGAGGGTACCTACCGTACAACTTGATCAGATTCTTCAGGCGAACCTGGCGAATTCTCAGGTGCGGATGTCGTCCGGTGCTCCCGGTACAGCATCCCTGCTGAGAGGCCGTGGTGTTGTATCTGCCGTTACGTCCACAACGCCGGTTATCTATATTGACGGTGTGCGTGTGGATAATACCTCCGGGGTCTCCCTGAGTGAGCCGACTGGTGGTGCTCAGAGCTCTGCGATTGCCGACATACCGGTCGAGAATATCGAACGGATCGAGTATGTGAGCGGTGGTGCCGCTACGACCCAGTTTGGTTCGGATGCTGCCAACGGTGTGATTCAGATCTTTACCAAACGTGGTGTACAGGGGGCGACACAGTTTCGCTTTCAGAGCACTATCGGGAGTGAAGTGGGAACAACGGACTTTTTGAAATATGATGAGACCGGAGACATCCTTTTTGAACCGGGCCTTGTTCAGGAGTACCGGCTTTCTGCTTCTGGAGGTACTGAAGATTATACCTACAGCTTCTCTGGATCCATGAGGGGAAACGAAGGTTTTACACCTCATACAGGCCAGGTACGTCATAATCTCCGAACGACCCTGAGTGCAAAACTTGCCGAATCGACCCGCTACACCGGATCCTTCGGCTTTACGAGCTCAGAATACTCACGGGACTGGAATGCAAACTCCTCAGCCAGTGCTTTCGGCTTTTTGGAAGGGGGAGAAGCTGGTGATGTATCCTCGATGGGTGAGAGTGAACTGAATGATCTCAGTGAGTTTGTTCACGGTTTTCTTGATGAAGTGGATAATTCTGAAAAAATCAAACGATTTCAGACCTCCCACAATCTAGATTTTAATATTCTCCCTGTAGATGGCCTGACTGCCAATGCGGTTGTCGGCCTGGATTACAGAAATTCCAAACAGGATTTCTACTATACCAATGCTTTCCAGATCGCGCGTGGTTTTGCTCCTGTGGGGACAACTGACCTGGGCTTCATGTCGGAAGTGAGCCGTGATTTCCTCGGCCTTACACTGGAAGGAAACGTACGATATGAGACCAGTTTCGGAGATTTCTCCTCCATTACGAATGTTGGGGGACAGCTCTTCCGGAATGATGACCGGCAATACCGCCTGGAAGGGGATGAGATTCCTGATGGTACGACCAGTGTGAATAATGCCGCCGAGACGACCGCAGAGAACTTCCGCAGAACCGTGGTTAACTACGGCCTCTATGCACTGGAAAACTTCGGCTACCAGGATACCTATTTTATCGAGCTGGGAGTTCGTGCTGACCAGAACACCGCATTTGGTAGTGAAGTAAATACACAGATCTATCCGAAAATAGGGTTGATCTACAACGTTTCAAACGAATCCTTTTTTGAGGATAACATCCCTTCAGACTGGATTTCAACCTTCCGGATCAGGGGTAACTACGGCTTGGCAGGGAACTTCCCGACACCGTTCTCCAATGAGGTGCTGGCCAGCCTGAATCCGTTTCTTGGAGCAGGCAGTCTGGAGTTCGGAACTCCCGGTGATGTGAACCTGAAACCGGAGAAGACGGAGACGTATGAGATCGGGGCAGACTTGTCTTTCCTGAATGATCGGATCAACTTCTCCGCAACCTACTTTACGTCAGAAACATCTGATGCGCTCTTCGATGCGCCTTTTGCCCGATCCACCGGCCTTGGGGCTGCATTGCAGAACCTCGGGGTGATCGAAAACAGCGGGCTGGAGTTGTCCTCCAGTTTCCAGGTTATCAGTACACGGGATGCGAGCGTGAGCCTTCGGGCATCGTATAACACCCTGGAGAGTGTTGTGGCGGACAACGGAAACAGCGCCCCTTTTGCGGTGGGTGGTTTCTCCTTCCTCGGTGCTTTTGTGGATGAAGGGTTTCCTGTCGGCTATTTCCGGGGAAATAACCCCGTTTTTGACGACAGTGGCAACATGATAGATGTGATTCCGAATGATGACCTGGGTAATGCGCTACCGACTGCATTCGGTAACCTGGGGATCAATGCCGACTACAAGAATTTCTCCCTGACCGTAACCGCCGATTACCAGGTAGGTGCCCAGGGTGTGAATGTGGATGAAGTGCTTCGCTTCTTCAGCGGCCTTCAGGATGACCGGATTCCGGAAGCTTCTCTGGGAGAGAGCTTCTTTGACCTTGCCGGTGTCTGGGTTGAGGATACTGATTTCCTGAAAGTTCGCCTGATCGGCCTGAACTACCGGATTCCGTCTGAGTATTACTCCGGGTTCGCCCGTGGTATTACCATCGGATTTTCCGTATCCAATGCGCTCAATTTCTACTCTTCTACGTTTGATCCTGAGGTGACGGGCGCCGGTATTGCGGGTGTTGGTACAACCCCGCAGGGGGGTGTCGGAGTTGGTGGTTTCGGATTCGGGACCTACTCTCCGCCGAGAGAGTTCCTTGGAAGAGTCACGATCGACTTTTAACCGGATATCCTAACCACACTGAAACATTTTATAACCTAATCGGAAACTATTATGAAGAAATTTCTAATCACCGCATTGGTACTGGCCGCAGCAGTGGCCGGGTGTGATCTGATAGACGGTACCCAGGTTCGAAACCCTGACCTTCTGTTGAGTGAAGCTGTCAACCAGCCGAACTCGGCACAGGGATTGGTAAACGGCCTGAACAGGCGAGTCGCCTATGTCTATAATGACTTCCTGGTGACAGCAGAACTGGCTACGGATAATTACGAAAACAAGGCCACCTTCTTTAATCAGAATGTGGATGGGGGAACCTATCGCTTTATCGATGACGATTTTGACGATGCACAACGTCAGATCGGGCGCCTTCGGGAACAGGCTGAATTTGGACTGGAGACGGTTCTGGAAGCTGATCCAGGGGCTGCAGGTACGGCACTGGAAGCTGAGATGTACTTCTACAAGGGTTGGGCTCACCTGTTGTCAGGAGAGCTTTTCGTCGCCCTCCCTGCGGAAGCTGTAGAGACACCTCAGTCACCGGAGTTCCACTTCCAGGCTGCCATTGATGCCTTTACACAGGCGAACTCGATCTCATCTGATATCAGCTACGTCATGGCACTGGCCCGTGCGCACTATAACCTCGGGAACCGTAACGAAGCCGTACAGTTTGCCCAGCAGGTACTCTCTGCAGACAGTGAATTCCTCAGAGTGGCTGAGTATGATGGTGTGAATGAACCGTTAAATACAATGCAGGATGCTGTTTACGATCGGCAGAGTTTTAACGACCTGCAGCCGCTGCCTCGTCTTGATTTCCTCGATCCCAAATATGGAGATCTGCCGGGGACACAGGAGTCACCGGTTATCATGCAGTCCGCAGAGGAGGCCTATCTGATTATAGCGGAAGCCCAGCTTTCGGATGGGCCGGCCGGTCTTGCACTTGCCCAGCAGACACTGCTGGACCTTCTCGGCCTGGTGGATATACGGGAAGTGCGGAACTTTGATGAGACGGAAGAAGGCCGAACCGGTACAGCCGGGACGGAAACCCGCCCCAACTCCTCTGATTACCGGGTGAGGGCAGATGCTAATTCTCCGTATGAGGATGGTTTGATTCTCGACCGGACGGCAGTTACCCCGGTTGCGACCGTTTCCGGAACTTCGGTGACATCCGGAGATATTTTGGGTACTACCAATGCAAACGGGGATGCACTTGAACTTCTCTACCTGATGCGTCAGGAGATCTTTTTCGGAGAAGGCCGGCGTATGGTTGACCTGGGAATTAAATGGCCGGTATCCGAGATCGAGTATCTCAACAATGAGAACGTAACGGATGCACACATTGAAGCTCATATTCCATCCTATATTCCATCACCCTACAGTACGATGGATGCATTTACGGTGAGTGGAACTGACGTAACGATTGCGATTGATATGAACAAGGTGATTGCAGCCCAGCGAGGCAACAAGTTCAACTGACCTGCCGGAAGGGCTCTTCTTCTGACTAAGAGAACTAAAAAAAGCCGCATTGACCCAGGTGTCAAAGCGGCTTTTTTATTGTCATTTGTTTTTGCAGGAGTCCGACAGACTCCTGGCTGGTGCTTATTGCCTGGGAATCGGCAGATGCCGGACAATCGGCAGGAAGCCGTCCGCTGTAAACTCCAGAACAATGCGGTGTTCTCTTTTATTCAGCCCCTCCAGGTCAAAGAGAAACCAGTTTTGAGATCTTGCCTCCTCTTTCTCAAACTGAATCGTGACGGCGGAGCGTCCGGGTATTCTGTTCCATCTGCCGAACAGGTTTTTCCTCTCCAGGAAGTAGGTCACAGAAAATCGATTCGTCTCGTTTGAGAAGGTTTCAAAGTAGATGCCCACCTCATCTTCTGCTCCCGCCGGGCGGCCGAAGAGAGGTGTAATAACGTCCCGGCCCGAAGCGGAATCCCGGAATGTGCCAAACAGAATATCACTTACAGAGAAGCCTGCCCGATCTTCCCCGGTTTCCAACGGTGGGTACAGGTCTATGGATTTAGATCCGGTGGAAGCGAGAACCTGCCAGTGGCGATCATTTTCGTTTCCGGAGGGGTGTATGATCTCAAATGAGTAGAGGAGGTTTTCATCCGGTTGCGGTGTACCTTCGAATGAATACCACGAAATCTCATCCAGGGCAGGGGAGAGATAGGTCGACCGGTCTAGTTCGTTCCACTCCTTGTCATATCGGGTCAGTGTCAGCAGGCCGTCCAGCCTGCCGGTTGCCAGGTTTGCATCTGTAATCATATGCCGGTTCTCCAGTACGATCCACTGTTCGGGATTGCCATCCGGGCTGAAGAACTGAAAGGCCCGATAGCTGCTCGTAACCCGGTTCTGTTCATGGAGTAGGTCGGAGTGGAAGGGTGGCGCAATCAACTCTCTGAGAAATGCTTCCCGCTCCTCTCTGTAGCTGTACCGATCACCTACGCGCTGTGCAGCCCGGCCAAAATTGAACTGGCCGGGCGAGGAGGCGGAAGAGGAGATGATGTCTGAGGTCATATCATCGTAAATCTCTGCAAAATATGGATGGTAGAGAGAAAGTTGCTGCATCAGGCCGTACCGGATCATAAAGGCAACAGTATTTCGGCGGAGCGGAGAAGATCCTTGTATGCCAGAGATAGTCGCGAGCCTCTGGTCCGTCGAATCGGTGATAGAAAAGGTGGAACTCTGTCCGGAGTCGAACGAGGTACCGCTGAACTGGTTGCCCTGAACCGGCAGCATATCAACCAGACTTGTTTGTAACCTGTACATTCCGGAGTTATTGCGTCGTCCGAACAGGTAGAGAAGCCGATCATCCGTGTAGTCACTATAGAGCCACATTTCAACGTCAATCATAGCATTTGAGAAAATCTGATACCGCTCTCCGCTAACGGGATCTTCTACATAATTCAACTGTAACGATTGCCGGATTACCCGGTGCGGTTCCCCAAAGCGTACATAGATGGTTCCCCTGTCATCTGTTCCATAGGGTGAGTTGTCGGCAAGAGTGAAATGCTTCCTTGCATAGATAATCCGGTTCCAGTGTTCGACAAGCCGTTCATGATAGTCCGTAGAGGGAAATGGGTCCTGTTTCTTCCAAAACGCGATCAGTTTTGTAACGGTTTCAAGCTTCCCGGCTTCATGCAGTGTCTGTAACTCGCTGCGCTCATCATCGGGTAGAAGAGGGAGGATCGATTGAACCTGTTTATCCGTCAGTTCTCTATAGCGGTCATAGTCCAGCAAAGACAGAGAGTGCATAAATGCGTCAGAAACAACCGGGTAGAAGTCAGTGGCACCCTGCCTGACAGCCAGTTCCAGGGCTGAAAAGCCGAGTTCCGGATTTGGCTCTGCTTCATCAAGCAAACCCTGTATCCATACACGAAGTGCAACCTTCCAGTTCCCCTCTTCAACCAGCTTTTGTCCCATCTCCAGATAGCTGTCGGTGTGAATCGGGGTGTATGCCTGACTCTCGATCTGCCTGCCGGGCAGAAAAATCAGAAGAATGAATGTGAGTGTAACCAGAAGCTTCACGGCAAGTCTCCCTACGCAAGCTGTCAATATGTCCCCATACTACATGCAACGAACGGATGCGACTACATATCTACAGTGAGATTTGCTGACCCGGAACCGGCGGCCGCACGTACCGGGGATGAAAATGTCTTGTGATCCCGTAAGTCCGACAGACTTTTAGGATGCAAAGCCTCCTCCTACAGGTTCGTGTCCAGGATAGCACCGGTTCGCCAAAGCTGGACCTGTTGATACTGCTGATTGAAATACTGTTGACTGCGATTCAGGAGATAGTTGTCAAACGGAAAGAATTCGTTACGCATTTTTGGCCGTTCAAAGGTGAAATTATACCGGGAATCTGTTCGGTCGTAGGAGTAGGCCCACAACATGAAGTTCATTCTCCTCTCCACATACCATGGAGGCCCGAACAGAATGTAGATCATACCGGGATCGGTCTTCCACCCCTCCTTGAAATTCGAAAACTGTTTGTTTGCCTCTTCAACCCGCTCATAGTAGAGGGAGATGACCTGCCGTGCCCGGCTTGTACTCTGTACATTGGAGAGCCAGAATCGGTCAATAGCCTCCTTCAACTGTTCCGGTTCTTGGATTGAGAGGATCTGTTCATACTCATCTTCACTCATCAGGTAAGCCAGCGGCTCTGCCAGCTCTCTCGGAGTCTGGATGGCGGGGTAGTTTTCACTTTTGATACTAAAGTCTCTCGCCTTGAATAAATCTTCAGCATTGTCGCTCGCTGCGTTTACTTCAAATCTGTAATTTCCTCTCTCGGGCAACGGAAAATTGTATTCGATCATGACCACCCCGGCTTGTTCCAATACACGCCTGCTGATGTCGACCTCCTCACTGTTGGAGTAGTTGATGCCCCTGTAGGGCATGGTAGAGGGGCTGTAGTTGTTGGAACTCATGAAACGTGCAGCAGAGGTGTCTGATTCAAATTGAAGGAGGCGTGCATCGACGACAAGGGGATCTTCCGAACGGTTATTGGTTACCTGTACAAGGAACCTCAGGCTGTCCATGCTCGCAGGGACGTCATAGGTCGTGACCGGGAGAAATCGGGGGTTTTGCCCGTCGTTATCTTTGGATAGAAGCTGAACGGATGTCAGGTTAATGATATCATCACCTGGGTCCGGAATGTATGTATTGACGGTACGAATCGTCTCATTACCGGATGTTTGATCGATGACGGAGACAACCACTTCATAATTCCCGGGGGGGACTTCCATCTCTCGCTCAAATTTCATGACGTCCTGAGTCGTTACATACCCCTCCTGTTCATTTGTAATGGTAAATTCTGTCCGGTAGTTATCCGTATAAGTGGTCCCTTCAACCCCGATGATACGAATCTCCAGTGTGATTTCTGACGTGTTGACTCCTTCAACCTCTCTGAATATCAGGCTTCCGTGTACGATATCTGTCGTGATACTGATAATGGGCTGATCTTCCAGATTCAGATATCCGAGCGCCGAGACCCTGATTTCAGGGTGGCCGTCCTGAAAATAGTACGAGGTGCCTCTTTCGATATCAGGATTGGATGCTCTTGAACAGGATAAAAGGGTCCCGGCAAGGCATAGGAGAAGGATCGGTTTGGTATGGATGTGCAATGCCTTCATGGGTGTTGGATTTTGTCAAAAGAAAACGGCTTCTGGATAACTACTGGATAATCTCCGAAAACCTGTTCATATCTACAACTCATAATCCGGTGCTTTTGTAGTACCTGTGCTTTTGCCCGAAACTTCAGGTTTTTCACAGGCTTCAATCCGGGATTTCAGAAACTGCCGGCTATATAACCCGGATCCCGAATATGGGCATGAAACGCACTTTCTGGCCATATTCAAGCGAAATATGTATACCAGGCTACCCCGGTAAAACGCAGGTACTCTGTTATTAACAAAAAAAAGGGTTATTAATTGTTTAAATTCAAGTCTATTGATTCTTACATTAAACCCTTTCGGTGAATTGGGTAGGAATCTCCCCGGAATCTGGCCAAGTTCAGTGCTTCACAGATGATGCAGTGGTAGTCCTCCAAGTTTCAGGAACAGCCTTCATCCTGATAAGTCAGAAAGCCGCTGGACTGATCAGGAAGAAGCTCAGTGAGTGGCTCCGGATTTCCCGGTTGCCGTATCCAATTCTCCGATATCTGCTCTGCTGAATTGTTTGAACAGGGCAGGATTGGGTAGAACCTGAATATCAATGTATATAATTTAAACCGAATTTTATGATGGCCGGTTCACGAAGAACAAAAATTGTCTGTACACTGGGTCCAAGTTCCAACTCTTTTGAGCAGATTGAGCAGCTTTTTTTAAGTGGGATGAATGTAGCAAGAATCAATTTTTCTCATGGCTCCCATGAGGTCCATGCCCGCTCGATAAAGCATATTCGTGAAGTTTCAAAGAAACACCGTTACTCTATTCCGGTACTGATGGACCTTCAGGGGCCAAAGATCCGGGTCGGTACGATGAAGAATGGCATGCAAGTTGTACAGAAAGGGGACCAGCTTCAGGTTGTTCCGGATAACGGGACCGAAGGTACCCGTGAGGTAGTCCCGATTGACTACCCGTTTCTGGCGGAAGATGCGGAGGTCGGAAATCGGATTCTGATTGATGACGGCCTTTTGGAACTGGTGGTGACGGAGAAACGGGACGACAGGATACTGGCAGAAGTATTGGTGGGTGGAGAGCTCAAATCGAGAAAAGGTGTAAATTTGCCTGGCGTTAAGATCTCGATGTCATCACTTACAGAGAAGGATATCGAGGATCTTGAATTCGGACTCACACAGGATGTGGATTTTGTAGCAATGTCTTTTGTCCGGTCTGCGCGGGATATTCAGGATGTAATTTCGAGAGTTCGAGCACTTGGAAGCAACGCCGGGATCATAGCCAAAATTGAGAAGCCGGAAGCGATTGATGTGATCGATGATATCATTGAGGAGGCGGATGGAATTATGGTGGCCAGGGGAGACCTCGGGATTGAGATCGCATCTGAACGGGTGCCTCTGGTACAGAAAAAGATCATCGAACGCTGCAGAATTGCAGGAAAACCGGTTATTACAGCAACACAGATGCTGGAATCGATGATACAGAACCCCAGGGCTACCCGCGCTGAAAGTTCGGATGTGGCAAATGCAGTACTGGACGGAACCGATGCTGTGATGTTGTCGGGTGAAACGGCTGCAGGTAAATATCCGAAAGAGGCGGTTGAAGCGATGGATAAAATCTGCCGGTCGATCGAATCCAATGAGAAGAGTCTATATTATAGCCTGAAGTACCGGAAACCGGACTGGAAAGAGAAACAGGTAATCGAATCTCTCGCCTACTCTTGTGTTACGATTGCAGAGAATGTGGAAGCGAAAGTGATCAGTACAATCACCCACTCAGGCAATACTGCCCGCAGGATTGCCAAATTCCGGCCGGAGTCGCCGATTATTGCATTTACAGAGAGTTCCAAGGTCCGAAGGCAATTGAACCTGGTTTGGGGCGTGCAGTCGGTACGGCTGGATGAAATTTTTGATACTGACCGCAGTGTAAGGCTGATGGAAGACTACCTGAAGAAAAGCGGGCTAGTAGGTCCGGCCGACCGGGTAATCTTTGCAACCGGTATGCCGATCTCGAAGCGCGGACGTACCAATATGATCAAAGTGAGTACGATTGAATAGCGAATGACCTGACCAATCCAGTGAGTCGTCGAGTACAATTGACCTTGTCCCTGTTTATCCTGTTGATTTTGACAGGTTGCGGAACTACACTCCGTCAGCAGTGGTACGACTTTACTGCATACTACAACACATTTTACAATACCCGGCAATTATTTCTTGAAGGTGAGCGTGAAAATCGCCACAGCCTGCCGGGATTGAATCCGGAGCAGTTCATCCGTATTCACCCTTCTCCGACCGGAGCCGGAACTGTACAGTTTGAACGGGCAATTGAGACAGGTGCCGAATTGCTGAGGCGGCACTCCCGGTCCGGATATGTAGATCGAACCCTTGAACTGATCGGAGCATCCTATTTTTACAGACAGGAGTATTTTAATGCTCTTGAGACATTTCAGGATCTCTATACCTATACATCTGACTCCGAACGAAAGCAGAAGGCGTCCGTCTGGATAGCCAGGGCTCATCTGGAACTTGGCCTGCACAGTGAAGCATTTCGTATTGCTGAGTTTGAACCGGACTCCGGAAGCAGTGTTGAACCTGAGATTGAAGCAGAGATGGTAACCCTGCTGGCTCAACACCGTATTGAGACCGGAGAGTTGCAGCTTGCTTCGGAACTATTGAGTGAGAGTCTTCCTTTGCTGGAGAACAGTGAACTGAAAACGAGAGGTTACTTTCTGCTGGCCCAGCTTCTGGAGAGGCTGGGAGATTATAATGGCTCCTATCTTGCATTCCGTGAGGTAACGGAACACCGACCCGGCTATGAACTTGAGTACCACTCCAGGATGAAAGAGGCCAGCCTGGTTCGACGTGTCGGGAATCTGGATATGGCCCGGCAGCTCTTTCGATCGATCGAAAGGGATGACAAGTATCTGGACCGCCGGCCGGACATACTCTTTGAAATCGCCAGAACGGAAACGATGAGAGGTGAAACCGAAGGGGCGATAGAGTTGTATGAGCAGGTTCTGCGCCCCCCCGGCGGCCCCCCCTCTTCGGTTACCCGTACAAAGGCCTATTACGAATTGGCCGAAATCTACCGGGTACAGTTCCGGGATCTGGAGACTGCGGCTGCCTACTATGACTCTGCGGCCATTCAAAATCCGGATTCGTCACTTCTTCCAGAAGATTGGGATGCGAATGTACGTGCTGTCTCTTTTCGGGAATTTGTAACACTGAGAAGTGAGATTGAAGAATTGGACACACTCCTGGTGCTGGGATCTCTACCTGAAAATGAACGCGATTTGATTCTATCTGAAATGGACCGTGACGTAGAACAGGCTCACATTCAGGAGGAAC
>JBBDRW010000176.1:0-2563 GCA_040905265.1 Balneolaceae bacterium
AAAGTGGTAAACCTGTTGAAGGTACTGCTGCAGATGAGCTTTATTATGATTCACGAAATGGGTACGCCGGTGGTCCGGGTAGGCCGGATGGCCGGGCAGTTTGCAAAACCGAGGTCGAAAGACTTTGAAGAGGTGGACGGTGAAAAAATGTGGAACTACCGAGGTGATCTGATCAACGAGTTTGAACCGAATAAGGAAGCTCGTGAGCCGGATCCCCAGCGGATGTTGACCGCCTATAACAAGTCGGCATTGACGCTCAATTTTCTGAGGGCACTGGTAGATGAAGGATTTGCCGATCTGCACCATCCGGAGCAGTGGGAACTCGACTTTATGAAGAACAATCCGTACTACCAGGATTATGAAGCGATGGTTCGCTCGATCAACAAGGCGGTTTCATTCATGGAGTCTGTGACACCGAACCATTTCAATACACTTCAGAAGGTCGACCTCTACACCTCTCATGAAGCCCTGAACCTCTACTATGATGCTGCTCAAACCCGGAGAGTTCCTAGAAAGCCCGGCTGGTTTAATCTGAGTGGCCATATGGTCTGGCTCGGTAATCGAACCCGGGATCTGGAGAAGGCTCACGTAGAGTATCTGCGCGGGCTTCAGAATCCGATCGGGATCAAAGTAGGCCCTCCGTTTGACCTGGAGCAGATTTTGACATTGATCCGAACCATTAATCCTTCTCATGAGGCCGGCAAGATCGTCCTGATCACACGGTTTGGTGTGGATGAGGTGGAAGAAGATCTTCCGAAACTGATTCGTGCCGTAAACAGAGAGGGGCTGCCCGTCGTATGGACCTGCGATCCCATGCACGGAAATACGTTTGCAACACCTCAGAATGTGAAGACGAGAAACTTTGATGATATTCTGCAGGAGATCAAGGCAACGTTTGCCATCCATCGTGCGGAAGCGAATTATCTCGGGGGTGTTCATCTGGAACTGACCGGCGATAACGTTACCGAATGTGTTGGAGGGGCAAATGGCCTGAGTGCCGACGGCCTTTCCCACAAATATGAGACCTATTGTGATCCGCGGCTGAACTATGAACAGAGTCTTGAGATGGCATTCCTGGTCGCACGTGAGTGGAACGCGAGTTACGGCTCCTGATTGGTAACCCATTCGCCCGGAGGTTTGTACTCCGGCAGCATCCGATCTGCATACTCTGATGCGGCTTTTCATCCGTCCGGGCCACCAACCCGTTGCGGTATCTTCCATCGTACTGATCCTGTAGTCTGCGACTGACCGGCAATACGTCAGTCGCAGAGAGACAGGTTGTCGAACCTATTCTGACAACCTATCCGGAAGAGAGAAGGAACCTGTTAAAACTACACATCTGCGGGTACGTCTTGTCAGTTCCGGGTGTCCAGATACAGTTGGCATATCTCTTGCAATAGTTATGGGTGAAGTATCGGCGGAATCCTGAGGTATTCGGCCGATTTTATTTTCGGAATGATAAAATACCAAATAACAAATCAACGGAGGTAACACCATGACACTTACAAAATATAGACACCCGGATATCGATGTGCTCGGAAGAACTTTTTCAGATGTAATGGACGAGTTCTTCAATAATGGAGTCTCAAGCAGAAGAGATGCATTTGTACCGGGTACCGATATTTCGGAGACCGATAAACACTATCAGATTGACGTCCACCTTCCCGGACTGAAAAAGGAAGATATCGACGTGAATGTGGAAGATCGACGTCTCACAATCAGCGGAGAGAGAAAATTCAATAATGAAACGAAAGATCGCACGTTTCATAAGGTAGAGACCGGCTATGGGGCATTTACCCGTTCGTTCCATCTTCCGGAGAATATCGACCGGGAGAGTGTAAATGCTACCTATAAAGACGGAATCTTGTCAGTCACTGTTGACAAGAGTGAAGAGAAAATAAGAAAACAGATTGCGGTCAAATAGATCGCAACAGTATCCCCTAACAAAGAGAGCAGGTTAGTTAGCGCCGGGGTCAGTGCTGACCCACTACCTCGGCATTTTTTATCTGAGGCAATAATATCCGGTTTCAACCAGTTTATCAAACAGTTTTTAAAATTATTCATCAACCACAAAAAACATGAAACAGGAATGACCAGGAACATACAGGCCATCGTAGCTGCTCTTGCCGTTGTCACCCTTCTTACAGGATTGCTTTTTACATCGGACAGGACTGAACCAGAACAGAGTGACAGAAACTCCGTTGAATTCAATCAACAGTCAGAAGTGAGGGCAGATTCTCTGCCGATCTTCTCCCTGCGTGACTTTAACAGCGCGATTGTTGATATCGCAGAACGGATGAATCCGACAGTTGTGACTATCACAACCCGACAAACGATCCAACAGCGGCAGCGCTCCCCGTTCTCTTACTTTTTTAACGACCCCAGATTTGATCAGGAACGGGAATTTGAACGAAATGGCCTCGGTTCCGGTGTCATTGTATCCTCGGATGGATATATCCTGACGAACAACCACGTAATCGCACAGGCGGACGAGATAAATATCCGTCTCTATAGCGGAGAAGAGAGAGAAGCGACTGTGGTCGGAGCGGATCCTGCCAGTGAC